>NZ_JBHUDX010000130.1:0-4646 GCF_042678285.1 Streptomyces caeni | reverse complement strand
CCACCGCACCCGACGCCCAGTCCACCTGCGACGTCGGCTCATCCACATGCAACGTGCGCGGCAGCATCCCCCGCTGCAGAGCCATCACCATCTTGATCACACCGGCCACGCCGGCGGCCGCCTGTGTGTGACCGATGTTCGACTTCAACGACCCCAGCCACAGGGGCCGTTCGGCATCCCGGCCCTGCCCGTACGTCGCCAGCAGCGCCTGCGCCTCGATCGGATCCCCGAGTCGCGTCCCGGTGCCATGCGCCTCCACCGCGTCCACATCCGCCGTCGACAATCCGGCGCTCTCCAGAGCCGCACGAATCACCCGCTGTTGCGACGGACCGTTCGGCGCCGTCAGCCCGTTGCTCGCACCGTCCTGATTGACCGCGCTGCCCCGCACCACCGCCAACACCCGACGCCCGTTTTCCAGGGCTTCGGAGAGCCGCTCCACCACCAGGACGCCCACGCCTTCGCCCCATCCGACCCCGTCGGCCGCCGCGGCGAAGGACTTCGAGCGGCCGTCGGGTGCCAGGCCGCGCTGTCTGCTGAACTCCATCAGGACGCCGGGCGCGGCCATCACCGCCACTCCGCCCACCAGCGCGCGGTCGCAGTCGCCGGCGCGCAGGGCCTGAGCGGCCAGGTGCAGAGCGACCAGGGACGACGAGCACGCCGTGTCCAGCGTCACCGCCGGGCCCTCCAGGCCGAGGATGTAGGCGATCCGGCCCGACATCACACTGGGGGTGTTACCGGTCATGAGGTAGCCGGCCACCTCGTCGGGCGCCTGTGTCAGGGGTGGGGCGTAGTCCCAGGTGTTGGAGCCGACGAAGACGCCGGTGCGGCTGCCCCGCAGTTTCTGCGGGTCGAGGCCCGCGCGTTCCAGCGCCTCCCACGAGGTTTCGAGGAGCAGCCGCTGCTGGGGGTCCATGGCCTGGGCCTCGCGCGGGGAGATACCGAAGAACGCGGCGTCGAACGCGCCGAGTTCGTCCAGGAAGGCTGCCTCGCGGGTGCCGATGGAGCCGGGCCGGGTGAGCTCGGGGTCGTAGAGGTCGTCGATGTTCCAGCCGCGATCGGCGGGGATCGGGGCGACCGCGTCCGTGCCGGTGGAGACGAGCTCCCAGAGTGCCTCGGGGGTGCTGACGCCGTGCGGGAACCGGCAGGCCATGGCGGTGATGGCGAGGGGTTCGCCGGCGCGCTCCTCCAGTTCTCGCACGCGTTCCCTGGACTGCACCAGGTCAGCCGTGACCCACTTGAGGTATTCGCGGAGCTTCTCTTCGTTGTCCATCTGCGTTGCCGCTCCATCCAGCAGTGTGCGTGCTCTGGCTGCTCTGCCTGCTCTGTGACGTCTTACTGCGACTTGCCGAGCTCCTTGTTGATGAAGTCGAAGATCTCGTCGTCCGAGGCGGACTCGATCTTCTGTGCGGAGGCCGCGCCTGGGCCGGTGTCGGCCGGGGCGCCGCCGACCGCGGCGAGGACCTCGCGGGCCCGCGCGGCCACACGGACCCGTTCACCGTCCGTCGGCGCCAGGGCCGCGAGGGCAGCTTCGAGGGCGTCGAGTCCCGCGAGGACGGAGTCGACGGTCGTCTCCTGCGCCGGGGCCAGCTGTTCCCCCAGGTAGGCGGCCAGGGCCGCGGGTGTCGGATAGTCGAAGACCAGCGTGGCGGGCAGCCTGAGGCCCGTCGCCGCGTTGAGCCGGTTCCGCAGCTCGACAGCGATCAGGGAGTCGAAGCCCAGTTCCTTGAAGGCACGTTCCGGGGCGATCTCGGCGGCCGACGCGTGGCCGAGGGCGGTGGCCACATGGGTGCGGACCAGGGTGGTCAGGAGCTGGTTCTGCTCGGCGGGCGCGAGGCCTGCGAGCCGGGCGCCGAGCCCGTCGGGGCCGTCCCCGGGCGCCGTCTGTGCCGTCGTTCCGGCGGGTGTCCTGGCCGCGGCCGTCCGCAGGGCCCGTACGTCGGGCAGGTCACGGATGATCGGGCGGCCCCGGCCGCCGTGCACCTCAGCGACGAAGCGGCGCCAGTCGACGTCGATGACGGTGAGGAACGGCTCGTCCGCGAGCAGGGAGCGAGCCATGACGTCGACGGCGGCGCCGGGGTCCATCGGCCGGATGCCGCGCCGTTTGATGCGGGCCTCGTTGGAGCCGAGGGTGGCCATGCCGTCGCCGCCCCACATGCCCCAGCCGAAGGAGGCGCCGACGCGTCCTTGGGCGCGCCGCTGCTGGACGAGGGTGTCGAGGAAGGTGTTCCCGGCGGCGTAGGCGGCCTGGCCCGCGGAGCCGAGGACCCCGGACACGGAGGAGAACAGGACGAACGCCGACAGATCGAGATGGGCGGTGAGTTCGTGCAGGTTGAGCGCCGCGTCGATCTTCGGCCGGAGGACGGCGTCCATGTTCTCCACGGTGAGGCCGTCGACGATCCCGTCGCGGGAGACGCCGGCGGTGTGGATGACGGCGTCGAGCGGGCTGTCGCCAGGCAAGGAGTCGAGCAGCTCGGCGAGTTGGGCGCGGTCGGCGACGTCACACTTGGCGATGGTGACCTGCGCGCCGAGCGCGGTCAGCTCGGCCTCCAGCTCGTCCGCGCCGGCCGCGTCGCGTCCGCTGCGGCTGGTCAGGATCAGGTGGTCGGCTCCTTCCTCGGCCAGCCAGCGGGCCACGTGTCCGCCGAGGGCGCCGGTGCCGCCGGTGACGAGCACGGTGCCGGCCGGCTTCCACGGCCGTTTTGGTGACGGCTCGGGGCGAGGAGCACGCTGCAGGCGTCGTACGAGAACACCCGTGTCACGCACGGCCAGTTGATCCTCGTCGCGGTCGGCCGCCAGCACATCGGCGAGACGGCCGACCGCTCGTTCGCCGGTCGTGGCGGGGACATCGACGAGGCCGCCCCACTGCTTGGGCTGTTCCAGGGCGATGACCCGGCCCAGGCCCCAGACGGCGGACTGCAGGACGTGGTCGACGGGGTCGGTGTCTGTGGCCTGCACCGCGTCCTGGGTGGCGATCCACAGGGGTGCCTCGATGCCCGCGGAGTCCATGGCCTGGACGGTGGTGACGGTGTGTGCGAGGCCCAGCGGGACCGACGGGTGGCCGGGGTGCATGCGTTCGTCCAGGGCGAGCCAGGACAGCACCCCGGTCACTGGTGCGCCCTGTCCGTCGTCACCGGCGGCCTCGGTGAGGCGGTCGGCGAGGGCGGCCCGGTCGGCGGCCAGGGCGTCGTCGACGAGGACGGTGGTCACCCGGGCGCCGCGCGTCTGGAGGGCCTGGGTACTCGCGGTGATCCACGAGTGGTCGGCCTGCTCGGTCGGCACAACGAGCAGCCAGGTGCCGTTGAGGGCCGCGTCGGGGGTGTCGGTGACCCGGGTCCAGTCGATGCGGTAGCGCCAGGAGTCCTCGGCGGCGGCGCTCTCACCGAGGGCCTTCTTGGCCTCTTCGAGCTGGTCGGTGGAGAGCGGTCGCGCGGCCAGCGAGTCGACGGTGGCGACGGGTGCCCCGGTGGCGTCGGCGACGGTCACGGAGACGATGTCCTCGCCGCTGCGCCGGAACCGAACGCGCAGGGCGTCGGCTCCGGTGGCGTGCGTCCGTACACCGTTCCAGGAGAACGGCAGGACGGCGGTCTCCGTGTCGCCGTGGTAGCCGAGGACGGTGGCGTGCAGCGCTGCGTCCAGGAGGGCGGGGTGCAGTTCGAAGGCGTCGGCCTGGGAGGCGTACTCCTCGGGCAGGGCGACCTCGGTGAACACCTCCTCGCCCCGGCGCCAGGCGCGCCGTAGCCCCTGGAAGGCGGGGCCGTAGCCGTAGCCCAGGTCCGCGAACCAGTCGTAGACGCCCTGGACGTCGAGTTCCTCGGCGTCGGCGGGAGGCCAGGCGGTGAGGTCCTGGTCGGCGGTGATCGGGGGCGCGGCGCCCGCTGCGGTGAGGAAGCCCATTGCGTGCCGGGTCCAGGGCCGGTCCGGCGGCTCTTCGGCCGCCGTGCCGGACTCCGGGCCGGCGGCGGGTTCGGTGCGCGAGTAGACGCCGATCTCGTACCGGCCGGTGTCGTCGCGTCCGCCGACCACGACCTGCACCTGTACGGCGCCGTCCGCCGGAAGGACCAGCGGGGCGTGCAGCGTGAGTTCGTCGATGCCGTCGGCTCCGACGCACCGGGCCGCGTACTGGGCGAGTTCCACGAATCCGGTGCCGGGCAGCAGGACGGTGTCGAGGACCGCGTGGTCCGCGAGCCAGGGCTGGGTCGCCGTGGACAGCCGCCCGGTGAACACCGCGCCCGCGCCGTCGGCGAGTTCGACCACCGCGCCGAGCAGCGGATGGTCCGCTCCGCCGATGCCCGCCTCGGCGACCTGACCGCTGTGCCGCCGGGCCGACGGGCGCAGCCAGTAACTGCGGCGCTGGAACGGGTAGGTGGGCAGGTCCACGGTCTGCGCGGACGTCTCGGCGAAGACCGCCTCCCAGTCCACCGGTACGCCGCTGACGTGCAGTTCGGCCAGGGACAGCAGTACCCGGTCGAGGCCGCCTTCGTCGCGCCGCAGCGAACCGGTCACCACCAGGTCGTGGCCCAGGGCGTCCGCGGTCTCTTGGAGGCCCACGGCGAGGACGGGGTGGGGGCTGGATTCGACGAAGGTCCGGTAGCCGTCGGTGAGGAGGGCGCGGACGGTG
Organism: Streptomyces caeni; assembly: GCF_042678285.1. Classification (NCBI taxonomy): domain Bacteria; kingdom Bacillati; phylum Actinomycetota; class Actinomycetes; order Kitasatosporales; family Streptomycetaceae; genus Streptomyces; species Streptomyces caeni. The sequence goes on along the minus strand of NZ_JBHUDX010000130.1, from coordinate 28 downwards.
TCTTCGAAGAGGACCGTCTGACGGAGGT
>NZ_JBHUDX010000129.1:0-45014 GCF_042678285.1 Streptomyces caeni | reverse complement strand
TATGACCCGCCGAGCCGGCACCTCCCGGCCGGCCACACACCGGGCGGAACCTTCGACGGGACGCCGACGGCGTACGACCACGCACCGGCGCCCTCTGGCCACGCGCCGACGGCGTACGACCACGCACCGGCCACGACACCGCACGAGGCACCGACCGGCACACCGCACACCGGCGGCCATGACGTCCCGAGCGGCGGCAGCCACACCCCGCACGGAACGGGCCACGACACACCACCGGCCGGCCACACGGACGACGCCTCCCACGGTGCGGGTCACGACCACCACGGTGAGGGCCATGACGGCAGCGGCCACACGGACGGCGCCGCGCACACCGGCGACCACGCGGGTGCCGCGCACGACGGGGTGGACACCGCCACGCACGACGGCACCGACAGTCCGGGTGCCTCGGGATACCCGGACACGGACGTGCTGGGGCACGACGGGGCGGGGGAGCCGTTCGAGTACAAGCCGCACATGTCGCACGCGGAGTTCAACAAGCTCACCGATGAGCAGAAGCACGCGGTTGCGGCGGCCGAGCTCTCCGACGACACCCGCCCCTTCGCAGACGCCGATGAGGCGATTGCGTACGGTCGTGAGCACTGGAACGACTACGTTGACAACCTGGATCCGGTCGCGCAGCAGTCGCTCCGCGACTACACAGGGGAGACTTTCCCCTCATACCATGACATCAACGGGTATCTGAGAGAGATCAAGGGCTACGGGCCGCAGCCAGAGGTGCTGCATGACATCGATCAGATGGACAAGGTGATGTCCACTCGGCCCGTCCCCGACAACATCATGGTGGCTCGGGGCACCGACCTGGGATACCTGAAGCTGGGCTCCCCGGCTGAGATGCTTGGACAGACCTTCCCCGACAAGGGATACACCTCGACCTCGCTCGGCAATCATCCTGTGAAGACGTTCGAAGGCAAGGAAGCGATCTTGCGTCTGCGCCTCCCCAAGGGCACACCCGCGCTCTGGCTTGAGAAGGTGAGCCACTTCGATGTGACCGAGAGGGAACTGCTGCTTGCGCGGGGGACCCGGTTCAAAGTCACTCGCGTCTTCATGGATGCCAAGGGACAGTGGCAGGTTTACGGGGAAGTCCTGCCGAGGCTGTAAGACCTAAAGGAACGTGTGCTTCATGACCAATGAACGGCCCGTCAACCCGCGCCTGAACGAGGACCTGCGTTTTGAGGTCGAGCCGGGTGGTCCTCCCCGTTACAATTCCAGCACTGACAAGCCGGTCCAGTACCTCACCGTGGTGGACACCGAGGGCCGGGTCATGGGGTATGCGTGGGCCAACGACGAAGACGACGCCGCGGGCTGGGTCACTCGGAAGGCCGGTGGACCCCCAGCCTTCAATGAGGGCATCCTGTGGGCCACGTGGCTGCACGAGGCCAAGGAGCGTGGTGTTGCCCCCAGCGCAGCCCTGGCCGAGATGGTCCGAGACTCCACCGCAGGCGGTATCGCCCATGTCGTTCCCGGCCCTCTGGGGGAGGCCCCCAATGCCGCCGCGGTCGTGGCCCTTGCGGACCGGGGCTGAGACACCCCCAACCTTCTCGGCCGATGCTTGGCACGGCAAACGGAGTTGGTGCTTCCCCCTTCCGGCGAGCTAGATGACCACTCCGCCCCCGAACCCCACCCACCACACTCCAGGAGCCCCCTCCATGACCACGCCGCAGGGCAACCCCTATGCCCAGCAGCCGCACCCGAACCCCTATGCACAGCAGGGTGGTTACCCCCAGCCCGGTGGGTACGCGGTGGGAGTGGGCGGGTATCCGCAGGGGGTGTCGGTGGCTGCGGGTGGGGGCTCCTGGCCGGGGCAGGGGCCCTTTTCGGTGTGCCGTTTCTGTGGGAGCGCCCCCGCCGTCGACGTCACCTTCCGCGCGCACCGCGGGCTGCTCGTGCTCATGACCTTCCGGAAGCTGGAAGGGCCCATGTGCCACGCCTGCGGGACGCGTGTCTACAAGCAGTTGACCACCGAGACGCTCTGGCAGGGCTGGTGGAGTCCCCTCTCCCTGGTGCTGTTCACCCCGCTCACCCTCCTTTGGAACGTCATCGCCAGCGCCAAGGTGAAGAAGCTGCAGGCCCCCGCCCCGGCCGGGTACTGACCGGTTCCCGGCCCGGCTGCCCGTCCCTCGCGTGCCGGACCGCATCCGGGGTGTACTCCCCGCTCGTCCATGCCCTATGTTGCAGAGGCAAAGTTAGGGGGAGCCTGTCATGCCGCGCATGCCACAGGAACGGCGGACACCACCGTCATCCGCGTCGGCGCCGCCCATGAGCCTGGCCGAGGTCGAGGCCGTGGCGCGGGCCGCGCATGCCGAGCAGAAGGACAAGGCGGGACGGCCGTACGCGGAGCATCTGCGGGCCGTCGCCGAGGGCGTACGGACGCGTGGCGGAACGGACGAACTCGTCGCCGCCGCCTGGCTCCACGACTCCCTGGAGGACGGCGTCCTCGACGAGGAATGGCTGGAGGGCGCCGCACTGCCGCGGGTGACGAAGGACGTCGTACGGGCCGTCACCAAGCACCCCGGTGAGCACCCGGAGGCGTACGCCCGGCGGATCCTCGCCACCCCTGGCGCCCGGCTCGTCAAGGCGGCCGACCTCGCGCACAACGCCGCCCCGGCCCGGCTGGCCGCGCTCGACGCGCCCGCCGCCGAGCGGCTCACCCGCAAGTACGCGGCCATGCGGCGGTTCCTCGGCCTCGACGACGATGAGTGACCACGGCCACGGACCGACGGCGACGACGTACGACCACATCGACACAGGACGGCACGGAACGGCACGGGACGACTGATGGCACGGGACTACGACAGCCAGCTGCTCGAGTCGGTGGCGGTGCGCCGCAGGCGGATGCGCGACGCACTGCTGTTCGGTGCCCAGCGCGGCCGGCGCACGGTGGACGAGCGCCTCGGCAAGGTGTTCGCGGGCATCGCCATCGCCGCCGTGCTGTGCGCCGGATGCATCGGCTGGTCCTTCCTCCAGGCCACGCTGGCGAAGCAGAAGGCGGAGCAGAAGAAGCAGCAACAGCAGCAGGAGCAGATGTACAACCCGTCGGGGGAGAGCACGTCGCCCACGCCTTCGGCTGGTGCCACACGGCACGGTGCGGAGAAGAGGTGAACGGTGCGTGCGGGGAGGGCATGAGCACGCCATGGAGGCTTTGTGCGCGTGTACGGCAGCGCCGTGCAGACGACCCGTTTCGGACAACATCGCGATGATAGGTTCCCGTAAGTGGTGAGCACAGCAACGACGTCCCGGGCCCAGCTGAGCCGGGTCACCCTCGTCGGCGAGCGACGGCGAGCCGACATCGTCCTGCCGTCGGACACACCGATCGGGCAACTGCTGCCGGACATCCTGCAGTTGCTCGACGACCGGACTGCCGCGCGCCCCATGACGCGGCAGTTGATCACCTCCGACGGCTCGGTGCTGCCGCACGACGCCACGCTCGCGTCGGCCGAAGTGGCCGACGGCGCCGTGCTCCAGCTCGTCCGCGCGCACGCCGCGCCGCCCGCGCCGGTGGTGCACGACGTCACGGACCAGGTCGCCGACGACCTCGATCTGCGTGCCTGGCGCTGGCGGCCCGCGGCCCGGCGGATCAGCGCCGGCGTGGCCACCTTCGTCTTCGCGGTGACCGCGGCCGTACTCGCCCGGCGCGAGTTCGCGCTGGAGTCCCTCACGACCGGACTGGTGGCGGCCACCGTCCTCTTCCTCGTCGCCGGGGCGGTCGTCGCGAGGATCGGGGACGGCAACCGTGGTCTCGCCACCGCCCTGCTGCTCGCCTCCGGAGGGCTCGGGCTGCTCGCCGCCTGGACCGCCGCCGACGCCTACGACTGGCCGGGGGCGGCCCGGCTGGCCGGAGTGGTGGCCGCGCTGCTGGTGACACTGCTGCTGCTCGCCTTCTTCTCGCCGCTCGGACGCGGCGGCCTGATCGGCGCCGGGGCCATCGCCGTGGTCGCCGCGGTGTGGGAGGCCGTGGCCGCCGTACAGGACCAACCCGCCCGGCTGGGCGCCGTGATGGCCGTCTTCTCCGTGGTGCTGCTCGGGCTGCTGCCGCGGCTCGCGCTGATGGCCTCCGGGCTGACCGGACTCGACGACCGCAGGTCGTCGGGCGTCTCGGTCAGCCGCCACCAGGTCGGCAACGCGCTGGCGGCAACGCACCGCGGGCTCGCCCTTGCGACCGTCGTCACCGCCGCCTCGGCCGCCGCCGGCGGCTGGCTGCTGACCACCGCGCACCGGCCGACCGCGTGGACCGTGACCCTGGCGTCGCTGGTCGCCGTGGTGCTGCTGTCCCGGGCCCGGGCCTTCCCGCTGGTGGCCGAGGTGGTCGCGCTGTTCGCCGCCGCCGCGCTGCTCGTCGTCCGCCTCATCGTGCTGTGGATGGACCACGCCACCGGCGCCGGGCCGCTGGCCGTGCTGTGCGCGGCCGCGGTGCTGCCGCTGCTCGTTCTCGCCGTGCAGCCGCCGGAGCATGTGCAGGTGCGGCTGCGGCGTATCGCCGACCTGATCGAGTCCATCGGCGTCGTCGGGCTGTTCCCGCTCGCTGTCGGCGTCTTCGGCATCTACGGGCAGCTCCTCAACAAGTTCTGACACACGGTGGGCCGCTCCGGGCGGGGCGGGCAGGAGAGAAGGGCGACATGCCGAACGGCGACAACTGGCAGAGCGACGTGCTGCGCGACCTGAGGGGCGCCTCCGGGCAGCCGGAGCCCCAGCCGCGGCCGCAGGGCGACCCCGCCGCCGGTGCCGGGCAGCCGCATGGCGTGCCGGCGCAGGGCCAGGCGTCCGGCCAGGCGTCCGGCCAGGCGTACGGCCACCCGCAGCAGCCCGTGCCGCAGCCGCCCGCCCCTCAGGAGGCGTACCCCGGTCAGCCGGGTGTCACCGGGCAGCCCCCGCAGTCGTACGCGCCCCAGCAGCCCCAGCAGCCCCAGCAGCCCCAGCAGCCCGCCGCTCCCGCCGCCACCCGGCCGCGGCCCCGCACTCCCGACTCCCGCCCGGTCGTGGACAAGCAGTTCGCCGGGGCCGGTCTCAAGCCCCGGCACGGCGAACCCCTCAGCGGCCGCGCCCTGCGCGCCCTGCGCCGTACCGTCTCCTCCTCCGCCGCCCGCGAGGTCGCCGGGGCCACCGCCACCGCGGAGGTGCTGCAGCAGGCCGTGACCACCGGCCGGCAGATCGCCGTCACCTCCATCCGCGGCGGCGCAGGCAAGACGACCGTCGCCGCGCTGCTCGGCACCACATATGCCCACTACCGGCACGACCCGACCCTCATCGTCGAGGCCGACCCGGCGCTCGGCTCGCTGCCGCTGCGGCTCGGGGCTCAGGCGCTGCGCTGGACCACGGGCGACGTCGCCGGCATCGTCGAACCGCAGATGTCGCTGCTCGACGTCACCGGTTATCTGGTCCAGCTTCCGGACAACGCCTGGCTGCTGCCCGGAAGCCAGGGCCAGATCGGCGCGATGCTGGACACCAAGGGGTATGAGAAGGTCATGGTGTCCCTGCGCCGCTACTTCGGCGTCACCGTCGTCGACTGCGAGACCCTGCCCGCCGAGGTCGCCCGCGTCGCGCTGTCCGCCGCCCAGGCCCGGGTGCTGGCGGCGCCCGCCACCCTGGAGGGCATCTCCAGCACGTACGCCGTCCTGGAGTGGATGCGCGGGCTGCCCCGGCACGTCATCGAGGGCACCGTCGTCGCGGTCACCGAGATGGTGCCGCACACCGGGCTGGACACCGACCGGGCCGCCGGGGCGCTGAAAGCGACCGGGGCCAAGGTCCACGTCCTGCCCTACGACCGGCACCTGGCCGCGGGCGGCACCATCCGCACCGAACTCCTCGCGCACGCGACCCGGCAGGCCGCCACCCGCCTGGCCGCGGAGGTCTTCCAGCTCTCCCAGAAGCGCCGTTGAACCCGGGGGAGGAACACGGCACATGAGCACCCGTCTGATCCACCGCCCGGCCCGCACCACCCGTCCACCGGCGGCTCCCGAACCCCGCACCATCGAGGCGCCGCCCAACCTGCCCGAGGGCAAGGCGGGTTCCATCGCGACCTCGCTGCTGCCCGTGGCCGGTGTGATGTCGTCCGTGGTGATGATGACCGTCGTGCGCAACAGCCAGTTCGCCGGGCTCGGCGCGATCATCCTGGTGGTCACCATCGCCGGTTCCATGGCCCTCGTCTTCTCGCAGCGCGGCAAGGCCCAGCGCACTCGCCGTACCCAACGCGAGGCGTATCTCGCGTACTTGGAGGACCTGCGGGAAGAGCTGTCGAATCAGGAGCGGGCGCGGCGCGAGACGGCCCAGGTGCTCAACCCACCGCCGGACGCCCTGTACGACATAGTCCGCGACCCGGCCCGGCTGTGGGAGCGGCGCCGGCTCGACGGCGACTTCCTGCGCGTGCGGATCGGCACCGGCGAGATGCCCGTACGGGACCTGAAGGTCGCCCAGCAGGGGTCGTCCGTGCTCACCCCGCCCGACCGGTTCATGCTGAACGAGGCGTCCGCGCTGATGGCCCGTTTCAGCACGGGCACCGAACTGCCGCTCACCGTCCCGCTGGACCGGGTCGGCAACATCAGCGTCATCGGCGCCCGCGAGGACACCCTGCGCGTGGCCCGTGCCCTGATGATCCAGGCCGCCGCCACGCACGCCCCCGACGACGTCGCCATGGCGCTCGCCGTGCCCGGCGACCGGATGACGGACTGGGAGTGGGCCAAGTGGCTGCCGCACCTGCTCGACGGCGAGCAGTTCGACGGCCCTGTCGCCGCCCGCCGCATCGCCCCCTCGCTGCCGCAACTCGCCCGGCAGACCGGCCCCGAGCTGCGCCGCCGGGCCTCCTTCGCGGCCGAGGTGCGCCGCGGCCTGTCCGGCAGGGACGCCCTCGCCATGTCCTCCCGGCTGCTGGTGGTCACCGACGGCCACGGCGAGGACGCCGTCGACCTGCCGCGGCCCGACGACGCGGTCGGCCTGCGCGACATGGGCGTCACGGTGCTGCATCTGCTCGACCAGCGGGTGCAGGAGCCCGGCCACGTCGGCGTCCGCATCACCGTGGACGGCGCGCGGATCGTCATCGAGGACCTGCGCGAGGCGGAACCGGTCAGCGCACACGGCACGGTCGACGAGGTGAGCCTCCCGTTCGCCGAGGGCCTGGCCCGGATGCTCGCGCCGCTCAGGCTGTCCGCCGAGTCGATGGCCGACGCGCCGCTGACCGGCCCGGTCGACTTCGCGGAACTGCTCGGCATCGACGACGTGGCCCGGCTCGACCTGGACCGCCTGTGGGCGCCGCGCGGCGAACGTGCCTTCCTCCGCGTCCCCATCGGCATCAGCGACAGCCGCGAGCCCGTCCTGCTCGACCTGAAGGAGTCCTCCGAGCTGGGCATGGGACCGCACGGCCTGTGTGTCGGCGCCACCGGTTCCGGCAAGTCCGAACTGCTGCGCACCCTGGTGCTCGCCCTGGTCGCCACGCACCCCCCGGAGGACCTCGCCCTCGTCCTCGTCGACTACAAGGGCGGCGCCACTTTCGCGCCCTTCGCGGGCCTGCCGCACGTGGCCGGCGTGATCACCAACCTGGAGAACCAGGCGGGTCTCGTGGAACGCGTGCACGCCTCGCTGGCGGGCGAGGTCAAGCGCCGCCAGCAGGTCCTCAAGGACGCCGGGAACGTCGCCGACATCGGCCACTACGCCGCCCTGCGCGCCGAGAAGCGCCCCGACCTGGAGCCGCTGCCGCACCTGTTCGTCGTGATCGACGAGTTCGGTGAACTCCTCACCGCGAAGCCGGACTTCATCGACCTTTTCCTGTCCATCGGGCGCATCGGCCGCTCCATCGGCGTGCATCTGCTGCTGTCCAGCCAGCGCATCGAGGGCGGCAAGCTCAAGGGCCTGGACACCTATCTGTCCTACCGGCTGGGCCTGCGCACCTTCTCCGCCGACGAGTCCCGCACGGTCCTGGACACCACGGACGCCTTCCACCTGCCGCCGCTGCCCGGTTTCGGCTACCTCAAGGTCGACACCAGCCACTACGAGCGGTTCAAGGCGAGCTACGTCTCCGGCGCCTACCGCGGCCCCGTGCAGCGTGAGGAGGAGGACACCGGGCCGCTCGCACTGGAGTACGCGGCCTTCAACACCCTCGGGCAGGAGGAGAGTTCCGGCCCAAAGGAGCCGCAGATGCGGCGCCGGGAGACCGGCCCGACCGAGATGGGCGTCATGGTCCAGCAGATCGAGCACGCGGGCACCAGGCCCGTGCGCCAGATCTGGCTGCCGCCACTGCCCGAGGCCATCGCCCTCGACAAGGTCGCCGGGCCCGTCGAGATCGGCGCGCGCGGCATGCAGCTGGCGAAGCGCAGGGGCCCGCTCCAGGTGCCGATGGGCGTCCTCGACGACCCGACGAAGCAGTGGCAGGGCCAGTGGTACCTCGACCTCACGGTCGCGGGCGGCCACGCGGCGGTCATCGGCGGACCGCAGTCCGGCAAGACGACGCTGCTGCGCACCCTCGCCCTCTCCCTGGCACTCACCCACACCCCGCAGGAAGTCGGCGTCTACGGCCTCGACCTGGTCGGCGGCGGCCTCCAGGCGCTCGCCGGGCTGCCGCACGTCGGCGGCGTCGCGGGCCGCGCCGACCGCGAGCGCGCCGCACGCACCATCGACTCCGTGCGCGGCATGCTCGACCAGCGCGAGGAACTGTTCCGCATCCACAGCATCGACTCGCTGGAGCAGTTGCGCGACCTGCGCGCGGCGGGTCGCGTCCCGGAGCTGACCTCCACGGAGATCGTGCTGCTCATCGACGGGTTCGGCGCACTGCGGGACGACTTCGAGGAACTGGACGACGCGGTCGTCGACATCCTCAAACGGGGCGGCGGCTACGGCATCCACGTCGTCGCGGGCATGCTCCGCTGGAACGATGTGCGCATCGCCACCCAGTCCCAGTTCGGCACCCGCGTCGAGCTGCGCCTGAACGACGTCAGCGAGTCCAGCGTCGACCGCAAGCTCGCCGAGACCCTCGCGCCGGAGGAGAAGGGCCGTGTCCTCACCGACGGCAAGCTCTTCGCGCAGGTCGCGCTGCCGCGCACGGACGGTCTCGCAGACACCGCGGACCTCGGCGCGGTCCTGGAGCGCACGGCCCGTACGATCCGCGCCACCTGGACCGGCGAGGTCGCCCAGCCGGTCCGTGTGCTGCCGCACGTCCTGGAACCCCAGCTGCTCCCGGGCCCGGTGGCGGAGCCGCGCCGGGTGCCGATCGGACTGGACCAGACCCAGCTGGCTCCCGTCCTGCTCGACCTGTTCGCACACGACCAGCACCTGCTGATCATGGGCGACAGCGAGTGCGGCAAGACCAACCTGCTGAAGGTCATCGCCGACGGCCTCATCGAGCGCTACAGCGATGAGGAGCTGGTCTTCGGCATCATGGACCCGCGCCGGGGCCTGCGCGGTGCGATCCCCGAGGAGTACCGCGGCGGCTACGCCTACAACTCCAAGCTGGCCGGGGCCCTGTCGGCGGGCATCGCCGGGGAGTTGGAGAAGCGGCTGCCCGACGAGAGCGCGGACGGCGAGGACCTGGAGCCGGGCAGTTGGGGCTCGGGCCCCCGGATCGTGATCCTCGTCGACGACTACGACGTGCTGACCACGGCGGGCCAGCAGCCGCTGGCCCCCTTCCTGCCCTACATCCCCTCGGCCGTCGACATCGGCCTCCATTTCGTCGTCACCCGGCGCGTCGCGGGCGCATCCCGCGGCCTGTACGAGCCGCTGCTGCAGGGCCTGCGGGAGTCCGGCGCCTCGGCGCTGGTGATGGCGGGTGACCGTGGCGAGGGCCAGCTCTTCCCCGGTGTGTACGCCGCCCAGCAGCCGTCGGGGCGCGGGGTGCTGGTGCGCCGGGGCGAGCCGAACCGGCTGATCCAGACCGTGTACGCGGGGGACCGGTGAACCGGGAGCGGCCCCCGGGGCGTCCAGGACAGCAGCGACGTACCCGACCCGAACCGAGCAGGACGAAGGACCGGCCAAGCCCATGACCAAGGACGTCATCGCCCTCACGAAGAAGATGCCCGACCCGCTGAGCATCATCGCGGGACTGCTCTCCGGCGGCCCGGACAAGCTGGTGGGCGCGGAGGGCGACGGCGCCGTCGTGCAGCTGTGCGACGAGCAGGGGCGCCCGCTGGTGTCCGTGGAGGCCCCGCTGCTCGTCCAGGTCCGGGGCGAGGCCCAGCGGCTGCTGGGCGCGAGCGAGCCCGAGGTGCCGTACTGGTGGACGGAGGCCCGCGCCACCACCGGCGTCAAGGAGGCGGAAGGGCTCGCCGGCACCTTCGCGGCCCGTCTGGCGACCCTGGTAGGCGGCACCGCCTGGCCGCCGCAGGCCGCGTCCTCCCTCGCCGTGGTGAAGACCGACGGGGTGAGCGCGGTGCCCACGCCGGCCGCCGCGCAGCCCGCGGTGGACGTGCTCACCGACAAGGTCGCCGTCGTCATCCAGGACCGCCCGGTCGTGGCGATGACGGCGTGGCTCTCGGACGCGCTGCGCGCGGCCGGGGCCGCCGAACTGGGCCTGCAGATCGTCACGCCCGCCGGCACCCGGCTGTCCCCCGCGGTCCGCAACAGCCTGCCCGGCTGGCCCTCCCGCTGGGTCGTGCAGGACGAGAAGGACGGGTACTACGACGGGCTGTCCGGGGCCGTGCTGGAGTGGAGGAACGGCCTGTTCGTGACGGTGGAGTCGCCGGACGCCACACCGCAGGACCCGCACACGCCCGTGGCCGGCACCTTCACGAAGGACCTCGCCGGGGACGCGGTGCCCGGAGAGCGGCAGCTGGCCATCTCCTACCGGGCGATCCACCCGGCCGACGACAGGCTGGTGCTCGGCGGCGCCCTGGAATCCGTGTGGCGTGAGATCACCGGTGAGCCGCCGGCCGGCTGGGGCACGGAGGAACCGGCCAACCTTCCCTGGTCGCTGCGCCAGTTGACGGATGTGGCCTTCGAGCGGGCGCCCGAGCCGACCTGGCTGGTCGTGGTCGGCACCCCGGAACGCCCCGGGGTGGCGACGGTCCGCATCAGCCGCACGAAGGGCGGTGTCGAGGAGGACGTCACGCTGGCGTTCGGCTACGGGCCGGGGGAGGAGGTGCCCACGGACGCGGTGCGCGCGGCCGCCGAGGCGCTCGCCACCCGGCACCATCTGCAGTCGATGCTGGTCCAGATCCGCAAGGCCCGCCGTGATCTGTCCGTGCCGCCGCGCTTCGAGGGCCCCGGTGTCCCGTTCGCCTTCGTCCTGGGCGCGGAGGAGGTCCGCGCGATGCCCGGCGACCGCGCGCGCCGCACCCCGCTGGCCGAGGCCCCCGTTCCGCTGGGCCCGAGGACCCGCCCGGCGCTGTACTACCCGCTGCCGGGCGACCCCGCGGACCTTTCGGGATGGGCGGACTACGAGAGGCTGATGAGACACCTCAAGGGCGCTTCGTAGGGGGCCGGCCGGACGCCCGCGTCGGGGTCCGGCCGGGCGACGTGACAGCTTGCCGGGGTCTGGCCGGGCGACGTGACAGCTTGCCGGGGTCCGGCCGGGCGACGCGACGGTTGCAGGCCGCTGCAGCGGCCTGCAACCGTCACCCGACCGCTGTGGCGGAACGCCGGCGCGCCACCTCCGCCGGGTCCCTCCTGAACGCCCACCGCATCTCCGGCTCCATCACCGGCCGGAAGACCCTCCGCACCGGGCTGGTGCACAGCGCGGTCACCAGGACCCCGGCACCGGCGGTCACTGCTGCCTCACCCAGCGGCCCGTGCAGCCAGGCCGCGTCGTACCAGCCACGGTAGTCCGCGCCCTTGATGAAGAAGCCGTGCAGCAGATAGCCGTACAGCGTGCCCGTGCCCAGCGTGGTGAACCACGTCGGGCGGCGCGGCACCCAGGCGAAGAAGCAGGCCGCGAGCAGCAGCGAGCAGCCCAGCAGCGCGAGCACCATCACCGGACCGACCCACCATGGCGCCCCCAGCTCCTGTGCGCTGTCGCGGTGGTAGAACCAGGCCGGGTTCATCCTCGGCACGGCCCACCACGCCACGGCGAGCGCGCAGACGGACACCGGCACCGACAGGACGCGTACCGCGCGGCGCCGCACCCGCTGGAAGTGCTCCGGCTTCAGGGACAGGCCGATGACGAAGAACGGCAGGAACCGCAGCACGCGCTGCAGGTCGAGGTCGTCGCCGATGTCCGGCGACACGGAGGCCAGCATGGCGATGACGACGGCCAGCGGGACCGGCCGGCGCACCAGCTTCCACAAGGGGGTCGTCAACCGCCAGACGAAGAGGGCGGCCAGGAACCAGGTCAGGTACCACGGGTCGAGCAGGCTGATCGCGAGGTCCGGGTCGCCGTCGACTGCGCGCTTGAAGAGGACGTACGCGGTCTCGAACACGACGTACGGCACGACGACACCTGTCACCAGCCGCTTCAGCCGGTCGGGGCGCATGTCGAAACCGCGTGAGAAGTGCCCGGAGACGAGGACGAACGCCGGCATGTGGAAGGCGTAGACGGTCATGTAGAGCGCTTCGAGGACGCGGCTGTCGCCCTTCAGCGGCTCCCAGGAGTGGCCCATGGCCACCAGGACGATCGCCAGGTACTTGGCGTTGTCGAAGAAGGCGTCGCGCTGCGGGGCGCGCGGTGGGGGAGTTCGGGGAGCGGGAGGGGTTCCAAGGTTGTGGGACGGGCCTGTTGCTCTTGCGGAGGACGAGGCGGGGTGGAACATCTGAGGCACCCTAGCGTTTTCTGAGGGCGTGAGTAAAACCCTCGATGCGCATGTTGGTTATCGCGCGTGCCTACCCGGATTCGTGGAAGTCAGTGATGCCTGTGAGTGTTTTTGCGTACATCGGGAGTGCACCGCGGGCATACCGATTTTCCTATGTCATACGGTCGTTGTGTCCGCATTCATCCATACTAAAGCGGGCATAACGTTCGCAGGCGACTCTGGTGAAATGTCCGGCCGGCAGGGCTTTTGTGGGGGCAATCGAATTGACCGTGAACATGATGGGTGGATACGGAAACGATCGGCGTCGAATTCGAGTGCGGTGGCCTGTGGATCGACCATGCGGAAACGGGGTGTTCACGGTCGTCCATCCCCGGGGTGGCGCCTTCGTGGAGCCGGTGTGGGCGACGATGCCTCACCGGCCGCATAGGGCGGGCGTGTTGGTGGCACGATGGTTCTGGCGGGGGTGCGCGGGGACGGCGCCCCGGACCGGGAGAGCGGACCGACCGAGGGTGTGATCAGTTGTGGCCATTTCGCTGTCAGTGGTACTGCTGTTGGCGATCATCCTGGTGGTGATGATCCGAGGGGGTTCGGTGAAGGCCGGCCCGGTGATCGTGGCGATCCTCTTCGGCTTCTTCCTCGCCTCGACCGGCATGGCTCCGTCCATCAACCGGTTCCTCAACTCGATAGCGGAGACCATCAACTCGATCCGCTTCTGAACGGGCGCGGCCCCGCCCGGCGGAGGCGCATCGGGTTCCAGGGGAAGACGGAACGGGAGCGCAGGGGTGCCGTGCGCGACTCGGACCCGACGGAGGCGGGCGGTCACCGCATCGATGACCGCCTCGGCCCCGGCGACGCGGGAACTCCTCTGGAGCGGGAGATGCCCTCGCCGCGAGGTGGCCGCCGCACGCCGGGTGGGCGGCGCCCTCACCGCTCCCGTCGTGGACGCGGACGCAGGCGTGTGGCGCCCCCTGGACGGCCACGCTCCACATGCCGGGCGAAAACCTCGGCACCCCCGTACGACGCCGGGCCCGCCGCCCCGCCCGGACGCTGCTCGGCTGGACCTCCGGCCGCCTCGTGCCGGCCGGGCCGGACTCCGACACGGCCTACCGAACGATCACGACCGGGGGCACGGCCACCCACCGCATGATCCGCGTCCCGCTGCCCCGCCGCCGGCCCGCGTCCGCCGTCGCCCGCCCCACCGGAGGCACCCTCTCTTCTCTTCACGCCCACCAACCCCGCTCGGCGTACTCGGCGGACGTCCGGAACCTGTGAGCGGACCGGGGGAGCGAACACGGCGGGGCCGGACCGGAGGAAACGATCCCCGGGCCCGGCCCCGAGCCGTACAGAGCGGGCGACGGGAATCGAACCCGCGTGGCTAGTTCGGAAGATCGCGTATGCGTACCCGGCCTGACCTGCCGAGCTGATGACCTGCGGGTTCTAAGGCCGTTCGCCGGGACTCCCCGTTGTATCCCGTCTGACGCTCCCTCGCCGGGCACGTAGGGGGCACGGTGTCACTCGTAGAACCGCGCGGCGCTGAGGGCTCGTGCCATGAACGCCCAGTCGCCCTCAGGCGGGAGCTCCTGGCCGTGGTTCGCGTACCAACCTGGGGCATCGGCCACCCACGCTTCCAGGGCCTCCAGGAAGCTGTCCAGTGTCCGGTTCTCCCACTGGTCGCCGCTTGCTTCATAGTCCTGCCGAAGGCGCCTCAGAAAGCCGCTCAGGTCCTCGCGGTCGGCAAGACGCTCGTTTGGTGCCAGTGAGAGGGGCGCGCGCTCGTCTCCCCAGTCATCGAGTCTGAGCGTGACTTGGAAGTTGTGCTCCGCATGGTCGACGACGCTCCCACTGATCGCGAACCCTGGCGGGGGAGGGACAGTTCCGGACGGTGAACCAAAGATCTCTGCCAGCCCCACTGCGTCCGGCACCCCGTCGATCTCTACGAACACGCCGAAGGGCTGTCGGCCGATGACCTTGCCCGTAACGGCGGTGCCAACTGGCAGGGCGGCCACCGTTGCCGACCATGCGCGTCGTATGTCCTCAGGCGTCGGATCACCCACACCGTCCGGCCACGTGTACTCCGTCATGCGCCGCATCCCCCTGCGATCGTGTACTTGAACCTCTGGCCTCATCCTTATCAGGTCGATCACGGCGGCTTCTCGACCGCGGTGATGCGGCTCCATGCCTTGGCAAATCGTCCGCCGTGGTCCAGCGCTAATCGCCAGTGCCCGTGACTGTTGGTGTCAGGCGTTGGTGTCAGTAGTAGCGGCAACAACGTACGGACTTGACAAGATGGTTTCGCCTTTGCTCGACCGCCACCGCGAGGCCGTTGCTTTGCGCAGTGCCTCCTGCAAGCGACTTTTCGTGGTTGCCCGCGAACGGACACGGACGGGGCACGGCTACGGAGTGGTGTGAACGGCGGTGTCCAGCACTCTCGACTGGGCGTTGACGAGATCGCTCGGGATGCTCGCCGACGTTCCAGGGGTGTCGGATATCGCCTTGTAGATCGCCAGTGTGGAACCGTGACGTACGGCAATCACGCTGATGGGGAGCTTCAGGCTGTCCTCACCGGGTTCCATGGTCAGCTTGAGGCGGAAAGCTACTCCGTCGTCGCCCTGCGGTGGGCCGTCAGTGGCTTCGACATCTTCGTAAGTCGCCTTCATGGGGCCTGCTGTGTACCCCTTGCAGGACTTCAAGGCCGTGCGAAGCTCATTGATCACCCGGGCGGCATCAGCTGAGTGATACGACACCAGGGTGAGGATCGCAGAACGGCCCTTCCTGCCCGCGATGCGCTGCACGCTGCCCACCGGGGTGTAACCGCTGGCCCCGTCCACCGCGGCGCTGATCGGAGCGCACAGGGAGGGCTTGGTGTCGGTGCGGCGTGCGGCATGGATGACGCCGTTGCCGACACCTTCCGCGCCCGCTCCGATCTCTTCGACTTGGACTCCGGGAAGGTCGTGCCCGTCCACGACGGCATCTTCGAGCTGTTGCTGAGACAGCACACGCGCATTCTGCTCCGTGCCCCGGCTGACTGTCGTCTTCGGCGTCGAGGCGCCTCCGCCGTGCTCGCCGCCGCAAGCAGTCATGCCGATGATCATCAGAGCCAGAGCCGCCATGTGTCTTCGCCCGATGGACCTGCTCATGATCCCTCCCCCTTGTCCGCACAGTGACCAGGAACGATACGACAGGTCATCAGGCGTGTTCACCATCAAGCTGCAAGCTGGCGTCTTCTTGCCCAGCCCACCACTTCCCCAGCTCCCATCCCGTCTGCCGTCGACCCACGCACCGTGGAGCGGGCGTGGTTCCTGGCGTCCAGGTGGAGCGCGCCACTGTGCGAACGACCCGGATGCCAGGGGCCGCGTCTGCTCGGCTCTGCGTGGGTCGACGGCAGGCGTGATGGGAGCTCCTCCCACGCATGCCACTCTCCGGTCGGCACTCGCGAACGGCGCCCCGTCCATCCCAGAGCCTGAACGTTCCCGCCGGAGGCTCGTTCTGACCGTGGCCGCTCCGTAAGGAGCGGTACTCGACTCATGGCTTCCGGGCCCTATCCACACGTGGGCGCGCGTCGGCGCAGCGCGGGCGGAGCGCAGCCGGGGCTTGATGAGGTAGAGAAACCTGTAACAGCTCGCGTGGGCTCACGCTGTCCGGTCCCGGTAGATGCTTGACACTTCAATCCCAGCTGATGCTTGACAGTGTCCGTGTTCGGCTCTTCCTCTGTGCGCGTTGTTGCGGTGTGTGTGGGGAGGCCGGGGTTGGCGCTGTGAGCGGTCTCGTCGACAAGGGCCGGAAGAAGGCGCGGTAGGCAAAGAAGAATCAAGATCGAAAACCGAACGGGCACGCGGCGGGCACGGCGGACTGATCGCAGCCCCCGGAAACGATCAGGGCCAGGCGGAGGAATGATCCTCTGACCTGGCCCTGAGCCGTTGAGAGCGGGCGACGGGAATCGAACCCGCGTAGCTAGTTTGGAAGACTAGGGCTCTACCATTGAGCTACGCCCGCAACAGGATGCGCCGCAGGTCACCGACCGCGGCACAGGAGGCATCGTAGCGGGTCGCCCACCTCGTAGGCCAACGCGTTGGTCCGCGCGCACGCCCGCGCGGAAACCGGCCGACGCACGCTGTCCGGGCATGTACCCTACGTGTCGCACCAGACGGGGTGTGGCGCAGCTTGGTAGCGCGTCCGCTTTGGGAGCGGAAGGCCGTGGGTTCAAATCCCGCCACCCCGACCACCGGCCGGCGCCGCCCGGACGCCGACGCGATCGATCGCCTTTTGGGGCCCCGAGTGGCTGCGGTTACTATGCAAGCTGCGCGCCCGTGTGTCTGCATTGTCACGTCTCTCAGGCAGGGGCCGCGAATCCGCCGAAGGCCCGGCCGACCCGGGCGGAGCAGCTCGGCAGAACCCCAAGAAGTCAGCCACAAGGAGACCGAACCGTGAAGAGCGCCGTGGAGACCCTGAACCCGACCCGGGTTCGGCTCACTGTTGAGGTGCCCTTCGAGGAGCTCAAGGACAGCCTCGACGCGGCGTACAAGAAGATCAACCAGCAGGTCACGGTGAAGGGCTTCCGTAAGGGCAAGATCCCGGCCCGGGTCATCGACCAGCGGTTCGGGCGTGGCGCGGTGCTGGAGGAGGCCGTC
Source organism: Streptomyces caeni (assembly GCF_042678285.1). NCBI lineage: Bacteria > Bacillati > Actinomycetota > Actinomycetes > Kitasatosporales > Streptomycetaceae > Streptomyces > Streptomyces caeni. The sequence goes on along the minus strand of NZ_JBHUDX010000129.1, from coordinate 27,706 downwards.
AACGACGCGCTGCCGAAGTTCTACACCGACGCGGTCAACGAGGCCGAGCTGAACCCGCTGGGCCAGCCGGAGGTCGACATCAAGGAGCTGAAGGACAACGAGGTGCTGTCCTTCACCGCCGAGGTCGACGTCCGCCCGAGCATCGAGATCCCGGACTACTCCGGCATCGAGGTCGAGGTCGACGCCGTCGAGGTGTCGGACGAGGACGTCGAGAAGTCGGTCGAGCAGCTGCGCGAGCGCTTCGCGTCGACGACCCCGGTCGAGCGCGCCGCCGAGGACGGCGACGTCGTGACCGTGGACCTGGAGGCGAAGGTCGACGGCGAGATCCTGGAGGACGGAGTCGCCAGCGGTGTCTCCTACACCATTGGTTCCGGCGAGCTGCTGGACGGCATCGACGACGCCGTGAAGGGTCTGTCGGCCGGCGGGGAGGCCACCTTCACCTCCGAGCTCAAGGGCGGCTCGGCGGCCGGCCGGGAGGCTGAGGTGACGGTCAAGGTCACCCAGGTCGCGTCCCGCGAACTGCCGGAGCTGGACGACGAGTTCGCGCAGCTCGCCTCCGAGTTCGACACGCTGGAGGAGCTGCGGGCGGACAGCCGCAAGCGCCTTGAGAACATGAAGCAGTACGACCAGGCCACGCAGGCCCAGGAGCGCGTCCTGGACAAGCTGCTGGAGCTGGTCGAGGTCCCGATCCCCGAGAAGCTCCTCGAGGACGAGATCAACACCCGCAAGCACAACCTCGAGCACCACCAGCTCTCGCAGATGGGGCTGACCCTCGACAAGTACCTGGAGATCCAGGGCAAGACGGCCGAGGAGTTCGACACCGAGACCCGCGAGGCGTCGGTCAAGGGCATCAAGACGCAGTTCGTCCTCGACGAGCTGGTCAACAAGGAGAAGCTGAACGTCAACCAGGAGGAGCTCACCGAGCACCTCATGCGGCGCGCGGCCTCCTCCGGCATGTCCCCCGACCAGTTCGCCCAGGCGGTCGTCGAGGGCGGCCAGGTTCCGATGCTGGTCGGCGAGGTCGCCCGCGGCAAGGCCCTGGCGGTCGTCGTCGAGGCCGCCACGGTCAAGGACACCAACGGCGAGACCGTCGACCTGGACGACGAGGACGAGGCCGAGCCCGAGACGGCGGAGGCCCCCGCCGAGGAGTCCGAGGAGACCCCGGAGGCGTAACCTCCGCCCACCCGGCACACAACGACGGGCCCCAGGGACACACTGCCCCCTGGGGCCCGTCGCCGCATCGACCCCGGGGTATCCCGTGAGGGGCGCGGGGAACTGCGCGCCCAGCCGCAGCGGACCCGCGCCGTTCCGGGCGTCCCGAGGCACCATGGCGCTCTCCTCCGGGCCTCTGGGCCGGGGCGGGCCGGGCGGGGCCCCGGGGCGAGGCCAGGGGGCGCAGCCCCGCGATGGTCCTTACGGCCGGGACGGACCCCCGGGGGAGGGGGCCGCGACAGCCCGCCCCCGCCGCCCCGACGGCCTACCGCACCTCACCCCCTCGGAGGGGTCCGGCCCCGCGTCCCCGCCCCGCCCGCCGGGAGCCCGACGGCACCGCCGGGCCACGGCCCCCGCCGCCTCCGGCCCGCCCCGCGGAGCACATGCGCTGACAGCGAACAGTCGCGGAACCGGGATGGCACCCGCCTGCCTGCGCGTTAGGGTCCATGAATACGAGGGCAGGGGAGTCCCCGAAGGCGCCCCCAAGGGGCCGCGCGGGGTCCCACGCCCCGGCAGGACACGTGAGACGGCCCCGTGCCGTCGTAAGACGAGCAGGTGGATACGTGACGAATCTGATGCCCTCCGCCGCCGGCGAGCCTTCCATCGGTGGCGGCCTCGGCGACCAGGTCTACAGCCGGCTGCTCAACGAGCGGATCATCTTCCTCGGCCAGCCGGTGGACGACGACATCGCCAACCGGATCACCGCACAGCTGCTGCTCCTTGCCGCCGACCCCGACAAGGACATTTACCTGTACATCAACAGCCCTGGTGGTTCCATCACGGCGGGCATGGCGATCTACGACACCATGCAGTACATCAAGAACGACGTGGTGACGATCGCCATGGGCATGGCGGCGTCCATGGGGCAGTTCCTGCTCAGCGCGGGCACCCCGGGCAAGCGCTTCGCCCTGCCCAACGCCGAGATCCTGATCCACCAGCCCTCGGCCGGCCTCGCCGGCTCCGCCTCGGACATCAAGATCCACGCGGAGCGGCTGCTGCACACCAAGAAGCGCATGGCCGAGCTCACCGCCTTCCACACCGGCCAGTCGGTCGAGCAGATCACCCGCGACTCGGACCGCGACCGCTGGTTCGACGCCCAGGAGGCCAAGGAGTACGGCCTCATCGACGAGGTCATCACCACCGCTGTCGGCATGCCGGGCGGCGGAGGCACCGGGGCGGGTTCGTAAGGGATCGGGGTCCACACCGGGCCGTTCGACCCGCGGACGGTGCAGGCCCCGTAAAGGCCCCGTAAGGCCCCCACGGCCCGTAATGGGCTGTACGGGCTCGCCGAGGCTCCCGCGCCCCGCGCCCCGGCAGCGGGCCCGCACAGCCCCTCCCGGGTCCCGAGCGCCCACGGGCTCCCACGAGCCCCGGGGTGCCTGCAGCCGGCCCCGGCGCCCCTTTCCGCCCCCAGCCACCGCCTCAGCCCTTTCAGGAGACATCGTGAACGACTTCCCCGGCAGCGGCCTCTACGACCGTGCGCGCGCCGAGTACACCGCCCCCGTGGCCGAGTCCCGCTACGTCATCCCGCGCTTCGTGGAGCGCACCTCGCAGGGCATCCGCGAGTACGACCCGTACGCGAAGCTCTTCGAGGAGCGCGTGATCTTCCTGGGCGTCCAGATCGACGACGCCTCCGCCAACGACGTCATGGCGCAGCTGCTGTGCCTGGAGTCGATGGACCCCGACCGCGACATCTCGGTCTACATCAACAGCCCCGGTGGCTCCTTCACCGCCCTCACGGCCATCTACGACACGATGCAGTTCGTGAAGCCGGACATCCAGACGGTCTGCATGGGTCAGGCCGCCTCCGCAGCCGCCGTGCTGCTGGCCGCGGGCACCCCGGGCAAGCGCATGGCGCTGCCGAACGCCCGTGTGCTGATCCACCAGCCCTACAGCGAGACGGGCCGCGGCCAGGTCTCCGACCTGGAGATCGCCGCCAACGAAATCCTCCGGATGCGCTCGCAGCTGGAGGAGATGCTGGCCAAGCACTCGACCACGCCGATCGAGAAGATCCGCGAGGACATCGAGCGCGACAAGATCCTCACGGCCGAGGACGCCCTGGCGTACGGACTGATCGACCAGATCATCTCCACGCGCAAGATGAACAACACCTCGGTCCGCTGAGCCGAATCCACCCGATTCGCGATCGGACCTGTATCGTCTGCCGCCCCTTGGCCCGGTGTGACACGTTGCACGTCGAAGTGAACCGTGCCAAGGGGGGCCCGAACGGGGGGCCCGGCAAGGTACCGTCGGACATAAGGCAGCACCAGGAGCCGCTGGACGTAAGGCGTCTCCCAGGCGAAGGGGAAGCACACCGTGGCACGCATCGGTGACGGCGGCGATCTGCTCAAGTGCTCGTTCTGCGGCAAGAGCCAGAAGCAGGTCAAGAAGCTCATCGCAGGCCCCGGTGTGTACATCTGCGACGAATGCATCGATCTCTGCAACGAGATCATCGAGGAGGAACTCGCGGAGACGAGCGAGGTGCGCTGGGAGGAACTCCCCAAGCCCCGCGAGATCTACGAGTTCCTCGAGGGATACGTCGTCGGCCAGGAGGCCGCGAAGAAGGCCCTCTCCGTCGCGGTGTACAACCATTACAAACGGGTCCAGGCCGGTGAGAACGGCGGCGCCCAAGGCCGCGACGACGCCATCGAGTTGGCGAAGTCGAACATCCTGCTGCTGGGCCCCACCGGCTCCGGCAAGACGCTTCTGGCCCAGACCCTGGCCCGCATGCTGAACGTCCCCTTCGCCATCGCCGACGCGACCGCGCTCACGGAGGCGGGGTATGTGGGCGAGGACGTCGAGAACATCCTCCTGAAGCTGATCCAGGCGGCGGACTACGACGTCAAGAAGGCCGAGACCGGCATCATCTACATCGACGAGATCGACAAGGTGGCCCGGAAGAGCGAGAACCCGTCGATCACGCGGGACGTCTCGGGCGAGGGCGTCCAGCAGGCCCTGCTGAAGATCCTGGAGGGCACGACGGCCTCCGTCCCGCCCCAGGGCGGGCGCAAGCACCCGCACCAGGAGTTCATCCAGATCGACACGACGAACGTGCTGTTCATCGTGGGCGGTGCCTTCGCCGGTCTGGAGAAGATCATCGAGGCCCGGGCCGGCGCCAAGGGCATCGGCTTCGGCGCGACGATCCGTTCCAAGCGCGAGCTGGAGTCCAAGGACCAGTTCGAGGACGTGATGCCCGAGGACCTGGTGAAGTTCGGGATGATCCCGGAGTTCATCGGCCGCCTCCCGGTCATCACCTCGGTCCACAACCTCGACCGCAAGGCGCTCCTGCAGATCCTCGTCGAACCGCGCAACGCGCTGGTCAAGCAGTACCAGCGCCTCTTCGAACTCGACGGCGTGGAGCTGGACTTCGAACGTGAGGCCCTGGAGGCGATCGCGGACCAGGCGATCCTGCGCCAGACGGGAGCCCGCGGCCTGCGCGCCATCATGGAGGAGGTCCTCCAGGCGGTGATGTACGAGGTGCCGTCCCGCAAGGACGTGGCCCGCGTCGTCATCACCGCGGACGTGGTCCTCTCGAACGTGAACCCGACGCTGATCCCGCGGGACGCGCGGGGTCGCGGCCCGGGCGAGCAGAAGACGGCGTAGCCGCCCACACGGCAGGAGCGCCCGGCGCGGACGACGTGCCGGGCGCTTCCGTCTTCCCTCCGGAAGCCCGCGCACGGGCCGAAGAAGGGCGCGCACGGGCCGAAGAAGGGCGCGTACGAAAGGGGCCCGGCCTCCGGGCCGAGCCCCTGCTCGTCTGCTCAACTGCTCCGCGGAACTTCCCCCGACCGGGGGACCGCCGCCGGTGTCACGCCTTGACGCGCACGTCGTTGCGCAGCTTGGCCGCCAGGTCGGCCGTCTCGTCGACCGACCCTCCCGTGCCGGCGGCCAGGGCGGCGAAGTTGAACGCCGTCACATCGGCGACGGTGCTGTGGTCGCCCCAGATGCAGATGGGCATCTTGACGGTCTTCGCCGCGCCGACGGCCGCGCTCGACGCCTTGTCGTTCTCGAACTGGGCCACCTGGCACTTCATGATGCCGTTGGAGAAGCCCGAGGGGTGGACCGTCTCCGGGCTGCCGAGGAGCTGGCCCTTGGTGGTCTTGTCCTTCTCCGACTCGGACTTGATCTTGGCGAACATGGCGTCCACCACGGCCTCGGGGTCGTCGATGGTGCCGTAGACACCGCCGAAGGTCAGGTTCTTGGCCGAAAGGCCCGTGCCGTTGGTGTAGCCGGCGCTGACGTCCTTGGGGTTCTTCACGCCCCACTTCTCGAAGTCCGCCAGGTCCTTGTCACTCATGGAGTCCGGGGACTCGCTGCTGTCAGACTTCTTGTACGTGCCGTTGATGACCTGCTCCGGCGCCGTCAGCTTGTGCGGTCCGTCGTCCGCCACCGGACCGCTCCCGCCGCCGCTCCCGCCGACCAGGAAGTACGCCCCGACGGCGATGGCCGCGACCACCGCCACCGCGCCGATGATCAGCCCCGTCTTCTTCCCCCCGCCCCCGGACGCCGGAGGGGGCGGGGGCGGGGTGCCGTAGGGCTGCTGCCCGTACGGCTGCTGGCCGTAGGGCGGGGTGGGCTGGCCGCCGTACGGGTTCGGCTGCGGCGGGACGCCCTGGGGGGCCTGCTGGGGGTAGCCGTAGCCGGGGGCCGGCTGACCCTGCGGGGGGTAGCCGTAGCCGGGCTGGGGGGCCTGCGGCGGCTGGCCGTAGGGGCCCGGCTGTCCGTACGGTCCGGGCTGCTGGGGCTGCCCGCCGTACGGGCCCGGCTGGTTGTAGCTCATTTCTGGGTTCCCCTCCAGATGCTTATGTCGTCATGACATCCTCGCGCAAGCGGACGGGGGCCGGGACGTTGGGGGCTCACCGTTACCAAAGAATCGCGTTTCGGGACGGCGTCGTGACACCTCTAAACTGACCCCGTGACCGAGAACGCTCAGCAGCAGCCAACAGCGCCCCACACCGAACTGCCGACCCAGTACGCGCCGGCCGATGTAGAGGGGCCGCTGTACGAGCGCTGGGTAGAGCGTGGTTACTTCGAGGCCGACGAGAAGAGCGGCAAACCGGCCTACACCATCGTCATCCCGCCGCCGAACGTCACCGGCAGCCTGCACCTCGGACACGCCTTCGAGCACACCCTCATCGACGCCCTCACCCGCCGCAAGCGCATGCAGGGGTACGAGACGCTGTGGCAGCCCGGCATGGACCACGCCGGCATCGCCACGCAGAACGTCGTCGAGCGGGAACTCGCCAAGGAGGGCAAGTCCCGGCACGACCTCGGGCGGGAGGCATTCGTCGAGCGCGTGTGGCGGTGGAAGGCCGAGTCCGGCGGGCAGATCTCCGGGCAGATGCGCCGCCTCGGAGACGGTGTCGCCTGGTCCCGTGAGCGCTTCACCATGGACCAGGGCCTCTCCCGGGCCGTCCAGACCATCTTCAAGCGGCTCTACGACGACGAGCTGATCTACCGGGCCGAGCGCATCATCAACTGGTGCCCGCGCTGCCTCACCGCCATCTCGGACATCGAGGTCGAATACCAGGACGACGACGGTGAGCTCGTCTCGATGAAGTACGGCGACGGGGACGACACCATCGTCGTCGCCACCACCCGTGCCGAGACGATGCTCGGCGACACCGCCGTCGCCGTGCACCCGGACGACGAGCGTTACCGGCACCTGGTCGGCAAGACCGTGAAGCTGCCGCTCACCGACCGCTCGATCCCGGTCGTCGCCGACACGCACGTCGACCCGGCGTTCGGCACCGGTGCCGTCAAGGTCACCCCGGCCCACGACCCGAACGACTTCGAGATCGGCCAGCGTCACGGCCTGCCCGCCATCACCGTGATGGACGAGCACGCCGTCATCACCGCGCACGGCCCCTTCCAGGGACTGGACCGCTTCGAGGCCCGGTCCGCCATCGTCGCCGCCCTGCGCGCCGAGAGCCGGATCGTCGCCGAGAAGCGGCCCTATGTCCACTCGGTCGGCCACTGCTCGCGCTGCAAGACCACGATCGAGCCGCGTCTGTCGATGCAGTGGTGGGTCAAGGTCGGCCCGCTCGCGAAGGCCGCCGGTGACGCGGTCCGCGAGGGCAAGGTGGCGATCCATCCGCAGGAGATGGAGAAGCGGTACTTCGACTGGGTCGACAACCTCCACGACTGGTGCATCTCCCGCCAGTTGTGGTGGGGCCACCGGATCCCCGTCTGGTACGGGCCCCAGGGCGAGGTCGTCTGCGTGGGCCCGGACGAGGAGCCTCCCGGCGGCGAGGGCTGGCGCCAGGACACCGACGTCCTCGACACCTGGTTCTCCTCCGGCCTGTGGCCCTTCTCCACGCTGGGCTGGCCCGAGCAGACCGAGAGCCTGGCGAAGTTCTATCCGAACTCCGTCCTGGTCACCGGCTACGACATCCTCTTCTTCTGGGTCGCCCGGATGATGATGTTCGGCCTGTACGCGATGGACGGCACCCCGCCGTTCCACACCATCGCCCTGCACGGCATGGTCCGCGACCAGTTCGGCAAGAAGATGTCGAAGTCCTTCGGCAACGCGGTCAACCCGCTGGACTGGATGGACAAGTACGGCTCCGACGCCCTGCGCTTCACCCTGGCGCGCGGCGCCAATCCGGGCGTCGACGTGCCGATCGGCGAGGACTGGGTCCAGGGCTCCCGCAACTTCGCCAACAAGATCTGGAACGCCACGCGGTTCGCGCTGATGAACGGCGCGACGGTCGAGGGCCCGCTGCCCGCGCCCGAGCGGATGTCGGCCACCGACCGCTGGATCCTGTCCCGCCTGAACTCGGTCGTCGCGGAAGTCGACGCCTTCTACGACGACTTCCAGTTCGCCAAGCTCTCCGACGCCCTCTTCCACTTCGCCTGGGACGAGGTCTTCGACTGGTACGTCGAGCTGTCCAAGACGACGTTCCAGGCCGGCGGTGAGGCGGCCGAGGTCTCCCAGCGCGTCCTGGGTGAGGTCCTGGACGTGACGCTGAGGCTGCTCCACCCGGTGGTCCCGTTCGTCACGGAGACGCTGTGGACCACCCTCACGGGTGGTGAGTCGGTCGTCATCGCGGACTGGCCGAAGGACGGTGGTTTCCGTGACACGGCCGCCGAGAAGGAGATCGAGACCCTCCAGTCGGTCATCACCGAGGTCCGCCGCTTCCGCGCCGACCAGGGCCTGCAGCCCGGTCAGCGGGTCCCGGCCCGGCTGACGCTCGACGGCACGGCGCTCTCCCCGCACGAGGCGGCCATCCGGCAGCTGCTGCGCCTGCAGCCGGAGGGCGAGGGCTTCACGGCGACGGCGACGCTGCCGGTCGCGGGCGCCACGGTCGCCCTTGACCTGTCCGGGACGATCGACGTGGCGGCGGAGCGCAAGCGACTGGCCAAGGACCTCGCCGCCGCGGAGAAGGAGAAGGCCCAGGCCACCGCCAAGCTCGGCAACGAGGCGTTCCTGGCCAAGGCCCCGGACCACGTGGTGGACAAGATCCGTACCCGGCTCGCCAAGGCGGACGAGGACATCGCCCGCATCCAGGCCCAGCTGGAGCGTCTGCCGCAGTCCTAGGTCCGCGCCCGGCCGGGGTTCACGTCCCGGCTGGCTTGGTGCGCTGCCTGGGTTCGTGTGCCGCCCGGGTTCGTGTGCCGCCCGGGTTCGTGCTCCGGCTGGCTTGGTGCGCCGCCTGGGTTCGTGTGCCGCCTGGGTTGGTGCGCTGCCTGGGTTGGTGTGCTGCCCGGGGTGGTGCCCTGCCCGGCTCCGTGTGCCGCCTGGGTTGGTGTGCTGCCCAGGGTGGTGCCCTGCCCGGCTCCGTGTGCCGCCTGGGTTCGTGCGCTGCCCGGGGTGGTGTGCCGCCCGGGTCCGTGTGCCGCCCGGCTCTGTGCCCCCGCCCGGGTTCGCGCCCCCGCCCGGGTTCGTGCCCCCGCCCGGGTTCGTGCCCCCGCCCGGGTTCGTGCCCCCGCCCGGGTTCGTGCCCCCGCCCGGGTTCGCGCCCCGCCCGGGCTTCCTGCGCCGGCCGGGCCCCGGGCGGCGGCGTGCTTCCGGGGCCGCGGCGTCGCGGCCCCGTGCCCGCGGCCACGACTGTCGCCGGTGCTCCGTAGACTGGCCTTGTGAGTGACCTGCCCCCGAACGACCCCAACGAGAGCGATCCCTTCGAGGAGATCGTCGCGACCGAGACCGGCCTTCCCCAGGCTCTCAACTCCGTTCGAGCAGGGGAGACCCCAACCCCCGATCTCGCGGTGATCGAGGCCGGCAGCCGTACCCTGCGCGCGCAGGGCGGGCCGCCGCAGGCCGAGGTGCCCGCCCGGCCCGCCGACCCCGAGGCCGACAGGGCGCTGAGGGAGGTCGAGGCCGAGCTGGCCACCCGCTGGGGCGAGACCAAGCTGGAGCCGTCCGTCAGCCGCATCTCGGCGCTGATGGACGTCCTGGGGGAGCCGCAGCGGTCGTATCCGTCCATCCACATCACGGGGACCAACGGCAAGACCTCCACCGCCCGTATGGTCGAGGCCCTCCTCGGCGCCTTCGAACTGCGCACCGGGCGGTACACCAGCCCGCACGTCCAGTCGATCACCGAGCGGATCAGCCTGGACGGCGCCCCCGTCTCCGCCGAGCGCTTCATCGAGACGTACCGGGACATCAAGCCGTACATCGACATGGTCGACGCGAGCCAGGAGTACCGGCTGTCCTTCTTCGAGGTGCTCACGGGCATGGCGTACGCGGCCTTCGCGGACGCGCCCGTCGACGTCGCGGTCGTCGAGGTCGGCATGGGCGGCAGCTGGGACGCAACGAACGTCATCGACGCGGGCGTCGCCGTCGTCACCCCGATCGACCTGGACCACACCGACCGGCTGGGCTCCACGCCCGGCGAGATCGCCCGGGAGAAGGCCGGCATCGTCAAGCAGGACGCCACCGTGATCATGGCCCAGCAGCCCGTGGACGCGGCCCAGGTGCTGCTGAAGAAGGCCGTCGAGGTGGACGCGACGGTGGCCCGGGAGGGCCTGGAGTTCGGGGTCGTCTCCCGGGAGGTGGCGGTCGGCGGCCAGCTCCTCACGCTCCGGGGCCTCGGCGGTGAGTACGGCGAGGTGTACCTGCCGCTGCACGGCGCCTACCAGGCCCACAACGCGGCCGTGGCGCTCGCGGCGGTCGAGGCGTTCTTCGGTGTGGGCTCCCAGCGGCCCGGGCCGCTGGACGGCGACACCGTCCGCAGGGCCTTCGCGTCGGTGTCGTCCCCGGGCCGCCTGGAGGTCGTGCGGCGCTCCCCGACCGTCGTCCTGGACGCCGCCCACAATCCGGCGGGGGCCCGCGCCACCGCGGACGCGCTGAGCGAGGCGTTCGACTTCAGCCGCCTGATCGGGGTCGTCGGCGTCAGCGGCGACAAGAACGTACGGGGCCTGCTGGAGGCGTTCGAGCCGGTCTTCGCCGAGGTCGTGATCACCCAGAACTCCAGCCACCGTGCCATGGACGCCGACGTGCTGGCCGCGATCGCCGTGGAGGTGTTCGGCGAGGAGCGCGTCCAGGTCGAGCCGCGGCTGCCCGACGCCCTGGAGGCGGCGATCACGCTGGCCGAGGAGCAGGGGGAGTACGCGGGCGCGGGCGTCCTCGTCACCGGATCCGTCATCACCGTCGGCGAGGCCCGACTCCTCCTGGGGAAGGGCTGACGTTCCGTGCGTACGCTGTGTGCTTCGACCCTGATCGGCGAGTTCTTCGTCATCGGCTTCGCCGGCCTGGTCGCCATGAAGGACCCGGGGCTGTCCACGGGCACGGTCTGGACGGTCAGCGGCATCGCCATGGCCCTCAGCCTGGTGCTGTGCGGCCTCATCACCCGTCCCGGTGGTGTCCAGCTGGGCTGGGCGCTGCAGATCGCGCTGATCGCGTCCGGGTTCTTCGTGCCGACGATGTTCTTCCTCGGCGCGGTCTTCGCGGCGCTGTGGTGGGCGTCGGTGCACTACGGGCGGAAGATCGACGAGGCCAAGGCCCGCTTCGCGGCGGCGCAGGGCGAGGGGAGCAGCCCGGCCCAGGCGCACGAAGGCCCCACTGGCGGGTAGAGACGGGGCCGCCGCGGCTGGGCGGCGTCTCCAGCGGCGGAGCCCCGGAGTGCGGCCGCCCGCCCCAGGGCGCCTGACGCTGCGTGACGTCCACCCCGACCGGCCCTGTAACCTCTACGCACCGCACCACGTGACCCGTAAGGAGCCACCCCCGTGAGCCAGCGCACCCTTGTCCTCCTCAAGCCCGACGCCGTCCGTCGCGGGCTGATCGGCGAGATCATCAGCCGCATCGAGCGCAAGGCCGGCTGGAGCATCAGCGCGCTGGAGCTGCGCACCCTGGACCAGGACACGCTGGAGCAGCACTACGGCGAGCACAAGGGCAAGCCCTTCTACGAGCCGCTGGTGGAGTTCATGGCCTCCGGCCCGGTGGTCGCGCTCGTCGTGGAGGGTGAGCGGGTCATCGAGGGCCTGCGGGCGCTGGCCGGCCCGACCGACCCGATCGCCGCCGCCCCCGGCTCCATCCGCGGGGACTACGGGGTGATCGTGCGGGAGAACCTCATCCACGCCTCCGACTCCGAGGAATCCGCCGAACGCGAGTTGAAGATCTTCTTTCCCGGCCGCTTCTGAGCATGGCCGGAGGGTGAATTCCCGGCCTCGATGCGCACGCGGCTGGTGATAGGCCGTCATGTCACCCGGATGCCTGATCGGGAGGCTGCCGTACCATCCGCTGTGAAAACCCGGCCATTGTCCGGCATATGCGTGCCGTTCGGGGGAACGGCTACCCCCGAACGACCGTCTCCAGAAGCGAGGCGGCACGTCATCTGCTGACAATGGCGAAGACCCTCGCACCGTGTTCGTGCAGGCGTGACTACGATGTAAGCCTTCACGTCACAGCAGCCACTTCGCCACCCCAACAAAAGCCATCAAACGCTCCACTTGGGAAGGCCAGACGAATCCTGATGGGGAACTCAATGTCGTTCATCGGCCGTGACATGGCTGTCGACCTCGGGACCGCCAACACGCTGGTGTACGTCAGGGGTCGCGGGATCGTACTCAACGAGCCGTCCGTCGTCGCGATCAACACCAACACCGGTGGCATCCTCGCGGTCGGCGCGGAAGCGAAGAAGATGATCGGCCGGACACCGGGCAACATCGTCGCCGTGCGCCCCTTGAAGGACGGCGTGATCGCCGACTTCGAGATCACCGAGCGGATGCTCCGCTACTTCATCCTGAAGATCCACAAGCGGCGGTATCTGGCTCGCCCGAGGGTCGTGGTCTGCGTGCCCTCCGGCATCACCGGCGTCGAGCGCCGCGCCGTCATCGAGGCGTCGTCCCAGGCGGGCGCCCGCCAGGTGCACATCATCGAGGAGCCCATGGCCGCGGCCATCGGCTCCGGTCTGCCGGTCCACGAGGCCACGGGCAACATGGTGGTGGACATCGGCGGCGGCACCACGGAGGTCGCGGTCATCTCGCTCGGCGGCATCGTCACCGCCCAGTCCATCCGCGTCGCGGGCGACGAACTGGACAACGCGATCATCCAGTACGTCAAGAAGGAGTACTCGCTCCTCCTCGGTGAGCGGACGGCCGAGCAGATCAAGATCACGATCGGTTCGGCGTACGACCTCGACACCGACGAGCACACCGAAATCCGCGGCCGGGACCTGGTCTCCGGACTGCCCAAGACCGTGGTCATCTCGGCGGCCGAGGTGCGCAAGGCCATCGAGGAACCGGTCAACGCGATCGTGGACGCGGTCAAGACGACCCTGGACAAGTGCCCGCCGGAGCTGTCCGGTGATGTCATGGACCGCGGGATCGTCCTCACCGGCGGCGGTGCCCTGCTGCGCGGGCTGGACGAGCGGCTGCGGCGGGAGACCGGCATGCCGATCCACATCGCCGAGGATCCGCTGGACAGCGTGGCGCTCGGCTCCGGCAAGTGTGTCGAGGAGTTCGAGGCGCTCCAGCAGGTGCTGGACGCCCAGCCCCGCAGATGACGCGACGCGTCGATTCCGCCGTACGAGACGATCGCCTCTCGTGCGGCGGATCGTTGATATAGAGGCATAAGCTCCCCCGAAAACCCCGGGGTTGTGCCCACCGGGTCGTGCCCGCCAGGTATTGCCCGGTGAGTTCGTGCCCACTCGGCACCGCATCCCCGGACCGCCCGCCCCATACATTCCGACGAGGAAGGCACGGCCGCCGCACGTGAGGGACACACGAGAAAGCCGGCTGCTCCTGGTGCTGCTGATCGCCATCGCGTTCGCTCTGATCACGGTGGACATCCGCGGTGGCCAGGACTCACCGGTCGAAGGTGCCCGCCAGGCCGCTGCCACGGTCTTCGGCCCGATCGAGAACGGGGTGTCGTCCGCCGTCAGCCCCGTCGGCAACGCGATCGCGGCCGTACGCGACTCCGGCAGCCGGCATGACCGCGTCGCCCAACTGGAGCGCGACAACGCCGCATTGAAGGCGAAACTGGGCAGCGACGACCGCAACCGCAGCCGCCTCAAGCAACTCGACAAGATGATCCGGGTGGCGGGCGAGGGCCAGTACGGGATCAAGGGCGCCGAGGTCATCGCCATAGGAGCGGCCCAGGGTTTCTCCTGGACCGTCACCATCGACGTGGGCGCCAACGACGGAATCCGGCGCGACATGACCGTCCTCAACGGCGACGGGCTGGTCGGCCGTGTCACCACCGTCGGCCCCGACACCTCGACGGTGCTGCTGGCCAACGACCCCGACTTCACCGTGGGCACGCGGATGGAGAGCAGCGACGAACTCGGCTTCGCCTCCGGGCAGGGCGACCGTCCGCTGCGCGTCCAGCTCCTCAACGGCAAGGCCGACGTGAAGAAGGGCGACCGCCTGGTCACCTTCGGCTCGCAGGCGGACCGGCCGTTCGTGCCCGGTGTCCCCGTCGGTGTGGTCCTGCGCGTCGACCCGTCCGGCGGCGGTCTGACCCGCACGGTCTATGTGCGGCCGTTCGTGTCCTTCAGCAAGCTCGACATCGTCGGCGTCGTCGTCACGGCGCCGAAGAAGGATCCGCGCGACACCGTCCTGCCCCCGAAACCCGTTCCGAAGCCGACACCGACCGTGACCGTCACCGTCACGCCCTCGGACTCCGCGGTGAACCCCGCCGACGGCCAGCAGCAGATGCCCTAGGAGCTGAAACAGATGCGCTTCAACCGGATGCTGCTCGCCACCACCCTGGTGATCGTCGCCCTGGTGATCCAGGTGAGCGTCCTCGCCCGCCTCCATCTGCCCGGTGCCGTCCCCGACCTGGTGCTGCTGACCGTCGTCGCCTTCGCCCTGGTCTACGGGCACGTCGGGGGCTGCCTCATCGGCTTCGGCGCCGGACTGCTGTCCGACCTCGCCCCGCCCGCCGACCACGCCGCCGGCCGCTACGCCCTCGTGCTGTGCGTCATCGGCTATGTCGTCGGGCTCTTCAGACCGGACCACGGCCGCCTGAAGTCCGCGACCGGCCCGATGGCGGTGGTGGTCGCCGCCGCGGTCGGCTCGACGCTGCTGTACGCGAGCGTGGGCGCGCTCGTCGGCGACACGGCGGCCCGTCATGTCGGCCTGGCCGGACTGCTGTTCACGGCCGCCGTGTACGACCTGCTGCTCGCGCCGTTCGTGGTGCCCGGGATCATGGCGCTGGCCCGCCGCGCCGAGAACGACCCGCTCGCCGAGACCAACTCCACCAAGGCGGCGGACGTCTCCTCCGGCTGGCTCTCCTCCGGGACCGGACTGCGCATCGGCAGCCAGCGCGGCGTACTGCGCGTCAGGGCGGCCAGGGCGCGGGTGGCCCGCGCCGGGCGCATCAAGGGGGTCAAGCGGCTGTGACCGTCCGGCAGGCGGCCTCCCCGTCACACAGGCTGGTCGTGTACTCGTACCCGTCTCCCACCACCACCCTTCTGAAGAATGGGCCTCGCCCATGACCAACATTCCGGAGACCGGACGGACGCCACGCGTCCAGATCCGGCTCGCCGTCCTTCAGATCCTCGTCCTGTCGCTCCTCGGCACGCTCGGCGGCCGGCTGTGGTACCTCCAGATCCGCAACGGCGCGGAGTACGCCAAGGAGGCGTCGGGCAACCACGTCCAGCAGGTCGTCCAGCCCGCTGTGCGCGGCGAGATCCTGGACGCGCGCGGGATCCCGCT
This sequence comes from Streptomyces caeni, assembly GCF_042678285.1. Classification (NCBI taxonomy): domain Bacteria; kingdom Bacillati; phylum Actinomycetota; class Actinomycetes; order Kitasatosporales; family Streptomycetaceae; genus Streptomyces; species Streptomyces caeni. The sequence goes on along the minus strand of NZ_JBHUDX010000129.1, from coordinate 12,394 downwards.
CGCGGACAACGAGACCCGGCTCGTGGTCTCCGCGTCCCGTACCGACCTGCTCAAGATGGAGGACGACGGCAAGGCGGTCCTCACCAAGCTGGCGGGCGTCCTGGGCATGAAGCCCAAGGACGTCATGGACAAGGTCCGCCTCTGCGACGCCAAGACGCCGCAGCCCTGCTGGAACGGCTCCCCGTACCAGCCCATCCCCATCACCGACGAGGCCACCCCCAAGCAGGCCCTGCAGATCCGCGAGCGCTCCGAGGACTTCCCCGGCATCACCGCCGAGCCCGAGGCCGTCCGCCGTTACCCGGGGCCCGGCGAGTCCAACACCGCCCAGGTCCTCGGCTACCTCTCGCCCGTCACCGACGGCGAGATCCAGCAGGCCAAGGACACCGACTCCCCGTATCTGCGCTCCGACCAGGTGGGCCGTTCCGGACTGGAGCGCCAGTACGACAAGGCGCTGCGCGGCAAGGCCGGCGTCACCCGCTACGAGGTCGACAACCTCGGCCGCGTCATCGGCAAGGCCAAGAGCGACGCCGCCGAGCCCGGCTCCAACCTCGTCACCAGCATCGACGCCCGTGTGCAGCGGGTCGCCGAGTACGAGCTGGACGCGGCGATGAAGACCGCCCGCGCCCAGTTCGACAGCATCACCGGTGAGAACTACAAGGCGGACTCCGGCGCCGTCGTGGTCATGGAGGCCAAGACGGGCCGTATCGTCGCGATGGCGTCCGCCCCGACGTACGACCCGAACGTCTGGGTCGGCGGCATCTCCGCCAAGGACTACAAGAAGCTCACCGGCAAGGGCTCCAACTACCCACTGCTCAACCGGGCCATCCAGGGGCAGTCGGCGCCCGGCTCCACCTTCAAGGTGGTCTCCACGGCCGCCGCGGTCGAGGCCGGCTACGACTTCGACGGCAGGTACCCGTGCACCAGTTCGTACTCGGTGGGCGGCCAGGTCTTCAAGAACTTCGAGGGCGAGAACTTCGGCCCGATCTCGCTCGGTCGCGCCCTGGAGGTCTCCTGCGACACCGTGTTCTACGGCCTCGCCCACAAGGAGTGGCTGAGGGACGGCGGGATGAAGCCGAAGAAGAAGCCCGGCGACTACTTCTTCAAGGCCGCCCACCAGTTCGGCCTCGGCAAGACCACCGGCATCGATCTGCCCAACGAGGTCTCCGGGCGCGTCCCCGACCGCCAGTGGAAGCAGGACTTCTGGAAGGCCAACAAGGACTACTGGTGCAAGACCGGCAAGAAGGACGGAGACTACGTCCAGAAGATCGCCTACGAGAACTGCCTCGAGGGCAACAGGATGCGTGCCGGTGACGAGATCAACTACTCCATCGGCCAGGGCGACACGCTCCTGACCCCGATCCAGGAGGCCGTCATCTACTCAGCGATCTCCAACGGCGGCACCATGTGGAACCCCACCATCGGCAAGGCGATCGTCAGCCCGGACGGCAAGAAGATCACCGAGATCAGGCCCAAGTCGCACGGAAGGCTGCCGATCAGCAAGAAGACGCGGGACGGCATGGACCAGGCCCTCGCGGGCGTCGTCACCCGAGGCACCGCCGCCTGGAAGTTCGGCGGCTGGCCGCAGGACAAGATCCCGCTGCACGCCAAGACCGGTACCGCCGAGGTCTACGGCAAGCAGACCACGTCGTGGCTCGCCACCTACAGCAAGGACTACGCGGTCGTCATGACCATCTCCCAGGCCGGTACCGGTTCGGGTGCCTCCGGTGAGGCCGTGCGCCACATCTACAACGCGCTGTACGGCGTCCAGGACGACGGCTCGATCGACACCAAGAAGGCGCTGCTGCCCACCCCGCAGAAGGGCCTCCCCAAGATCAAGACCGATGGTTCGATCGTCGCCCCGAAGATCGAGAAGTACGACCCGAACGCGGAACAGGCGGGCGGGCAGGACCAGCAGGGCACGCCCACCGACAACCCGCCGGCCACGGCGCCCTCTCCCACGGACGGCACCCGCACCCGCCGCAAGCCGGCCCGCCGACGCAAGAGGCGGAGGATCCTGACGTGACCGGAGCGAACAACTTCTCCGTCTCCGGGTACGGCCCCGAGCGGGCCCGCTGGACGCGGGTCTTCGCCCGCGACGGCCTGGCCCGGCGCCTCGACTGGCCGATACTGCTGTCGGCGACGGCCCTGTCCCTGATCGGCACCGCGCTCGTCTACTCGGCGACCCGCAACCGCACCGAGATCAACCAGGGCGACCCGTACTACTTCCTCCTCCGGCACCTGATGAACACCGGCATCGGGTTCGCCCTGATGATCGGCACGATCTGGCTCGGCCACCGCACCCTGCGCACGGCCGTGCCGATCCTGTACGGCATCTCGGTCTTCCTGGTCCTGCTGGTGCTCACCCCGCTCGGCGCGACGGTCAACGGCGCGCACGCGTGGATCGTGTTCGGCGGTGGTTTCTCCCTCCAGCCCTCCGAGTTCGTCAAGATCACGATCATCCTGGGCATGGCGATGCTGCTCGCCGCCCGCGTCGACGCGGGCGACAAGCCGTACCCCGACCACCGCACGGTGGCGCAGGCCCTGGGGCTGGCCGCCGTGCCCATACTGATCGTCCTGCTCATGCCCGACCTCGGCTCGGTCATGGTCATGGTGATCATCGTGCTGGGCGTGCTGCTCGCCTCGGGTTCCTCCAACCGGTGGGTGTTCGGCCTGATCGGCGCGGGGGCCCTGGGCGCGGTCGCCGTATGGCAGCTGCACATCCTGGACGAGTACCAGATCAACCGGTTCGCCGCCTTCGCCAACCCCGACCTGGACCCCGCGGGCGTCGGTTACAACACCAACCAGGCGCGCATCGCGATCGGCTCCGGCGGACTGACCGGTGCGGGCCTCTTCCACGGCTCGCAGACCACCGGCCAGTTCGTGCCCGAGCAGCAGACCGACTTCGTGTTCACGGTCGCGGGTGAGGAACTGGGCTTCATCGGCGCCGGGCTGATAATCGTTCTGCTCGGGGTCTTCTTGTGGCGGGCCTGCCGCATCGCCCGGGAGACGACCGAGCTGTACGGCACCATCGTCGCCGCCGGGATCATCGCCTGGTTCGCCTTCCAGTCCTTCGAGAACATCGGGATGACCCTCGGCATCATGCCGGTCGCGGGCCTGCCTCTGCCCTTCGTCAGCTACGGCGGCTCCTCGATGTTCGCGGTCTGGGTGGCCGTGGGGCTGCTGCAGTCGATCAGGGTACAGCGGCCGATCTCGGCGTGAGCCACGCCGCGCGCGAGCCCCGGCCGCCTGCGGCCCCGCACCCCACCGGCCGGGGAGCCCCCCACCGGCGCCCCGGCCCTGAGCGGCTCCGCCGGCGCCGTGGCCTTGAGCGGCTCCGCCGGCGCCGTGGAGGCACTCCCTCACCCGGAGTCCACCGGCCGTCCGGACAGGGCCGCCCCGAGCCGCCGCCCTGACACCGGCCGAGGGACGCACAGGTCCATCAGGCCCCTGCCCTGCCGGCGCCCGTGCGACTAGATTCGGGCCATGGTGGACACGAAGCGCGAAATCGAGCGGAAGTACGATGCGGCGGCCGGGGCCACGCTTCCCGGCCTGACCGCCGTCCGCGGGGTCGTGGCCGTCGTCGACAAGGGCGTCGCCGAGCTCGACGCCACGTACTACGACACGGCCGACCAGCGACTGGCCCGCGCCCACCTGACCCTGCGCCGCCGTACCGGCGGCGGCGATCCCGGCTGGCACCTCAAACTGCCCGTCGCCGACGGGGTACGCGACGAGATCCGTGCCCCGCTGTCCGACACCGTCCCCCGGTCCCTGTCCGCGCTCGTCCGCTCCCGCGTGCGCGGCGCCGAACTCCTGCCCGTCATACGCCTGCGCTCCGCCCGTGACGTCCGCCACCTCGTCGACGCCGACGGCGACCTGCTCGCCGAGGTCAGCCTCGACCAGGTCCGCGCCGAGCGGCTCAGCGGCGGCACGGGCACCGCCGAGTGGACCGAGATCGAGGTCGAGCTCGCCGACGGCGGCGACCCCGCCTTCCTCGACCGGGTCGACAAGAAGCTCCGCAAGGCGGGGCTGAGCCGTTCCTCGGCCCCCTCCAAGCTGGCCAGGGCCCTCCAGGAGACGGCAGGGCCCACCAGGACCGCCCCCGTCGGCGCCCGCACCCAGCCTGTCACCGCGGGTGACCACGTCCTCGTCTACGTCCGCGCCCAGCGGGACGCGATCGTCGAACTGGACCCCGCGGTGCGCCGCGACGTCTTCGACTCCGTCCACGCCATGCGCGTGGCCACCCGTCGGCTGCGCAGCACCCTGCGCTCCTACGGCAAGGTCCTGGACCGCACGGCCACCGGTCCGATCGCCGGCGAACTGAAGTGGCTGGCCGGGGAACTGGGCGTCGACCGCGACCAGGAAGTCCTCACCGAGCACCTCACCACCGCGCTGTCCGAACTGCCCCCCTCGCTGGTCTCCGGCCCCGTACCCGACCGCCTGCGCACCTGGTCGAAGGCGCGCCGCGGCGGCTCCCGGCGCGGGCTGATCGCCGTCCTGGACAGCGGTCGCCACCTGGACCTGCTGGACGCGCTGGACACCCTCGTGGCCACCCCGCCCCTGCGGAAGGCGGCCGCCGGCGACCCCGCGAAGGTGATCGCCGAGGCCGTGCGCGACGACTACCGGAAGGTCGCCGCGCTGATCGGCCGGGCCCTGGACCTGCCGCCCGGCCACGACCGGGACGTCGCGATACACGAGGCCCGCAAGAAGGCCAAGCGCGCCCGGTACGCGGCCGAGGCCGCCGTCCCCGCGCTGGGCGGACCGGCCGAGACGATGGTCAGGTCCATGAAGTCCCTGCAGACCCTGCTCGGTGACCACCAGGACAGCGTGATGGCCCGCGGCGCCCTGTGCGAACTGGCGGCCCAGGCGCATGCGGCGGGGGAGAGCGCGTTCACCTACGGCGTCCTGTACGGACGGGAGGAACAGCGCGCCGCGGCCACCGAGGCGGCGCTGGCGGAGGCATGGCGGGCGGTGGAGGCTGCCACGGAACTCTGAGCGGGCGCCCGGCGATGGCCGCCGGCCGTTCCGGGCGTCCGGAGGGGACCCGCGATCGCGTTAGGCTTGATGGTCCTCCCTGTCAGTCCTTTTCCCTCCCGTCCAGCTCACGAAAGTCGCGAGATGCCTGCCGAAGCCGCCGAGTCGGTGTTCCCGCAGCTCGAAGCCCTGCTGCCGCATGTGCAGAAGCCGATCCAGTACGTCGGCGGAGAGCTCAACTCCACGGTCAAGCCGTGGGACGCCTGTGACGTCCGCTGGGCGCTCATGTACCCCGATGCCTACGAGGTCGGACTGCCGAACCAGGGCGTCATGATCCTCTACGAGGTGCTCAACGAGCAGGACGGCGTCCTGGCCGAGCGCACCTACAGCGTGTGGCCGGACCTGGAGGCGCTGATGCGACGGCACGGCGTCCCGCAGTTCACCGTGGACAGCCACCGCCCGGTGCGGGCCTTCGACGTCCTGGGCCTGAGCTTCTCCACCGAGCTCGGCTACACGAACATGCTGACGGCGCTGGACCTCGCCGGGATCCCCCTGGAGGCCGGGGACCGAGGACCCGACGACCCGATCGTCATGGCCGGCGGGCACGCGGCCTTCAACCCCGAGCCGATCGCCGACTTCATCGACTGCGCGGTCATCGGCGACGGCGAGCAGGCGGTGCTGGAGATCACCGGGATCATCCGCGCCTGGAAGTCGGAGGGACGCCCGGGCGGCCGCGACGAGCTGCTGTTCCGCCTGGCGAGGACCGGCGGGGTGTACGTCCCGGCGTTCTACGACGTGGAGTACCTTCCGGACGGCCGCATCGGCCGCGTCGTACCGAACAGGTCGGGCGTGCCGTGGCGCGTGTCCAAGCACACCGTGATGGACCTGGACGAGTGGCCCTACCCCAAGCAGCCGCTGGTCCCCCTGGCCGAGACGGTCCACGAACGCATGTCCGTCGAGATCTTCCGCGGCTGCACACGGGGCTGCCGCTTCTGCCAGGCCGGCATGATCACGCGCCCGGTGCGCGAGCGCTCGATCACCGGCGTCGGCGAGATGGTGGACAAGGGCCTGAAGGCGACCGGCTTCGAGGAAGTGGGCCTGCTGTCCCTCTCGTCCGCGGACCACTCGGAGATCACGGACATCGCCAAGGGCCTTGCGGACCGCTACACGGACGACAAGATCGGCCTCTCGCTCCCGTCCACCCGCGTGGACGCCTTCAACATCGACCTGGCCAACGAGCTGACGCGCAACGGCCGGCGCTCGGGCCTCACCTTCGCCCCCGAGGGCGGCTCCGAACGCATCCGCAGGGTCATCAACAAGATGGTCTCGGAAGAGGACCTGATCAGAACCGTGGCGACGGCCTACGGCAACGGCTGGCGCCAGGTGAAGCTGTACTTCATGTGCGGCCTGCCGACGGAGACGGACGAGGACGTTCTGCAGATCGCCGACATGGCGACGCACGTCATCCAGAAGGGCCGCGAGGTCTCGGGCTCCAACGACATCCGCTGCACGGTATCGATCGGCGGCTTCGTCCCCAAGCCCCACACCCCCTTCCAGTGGGCGCCCCAGCTCTCCGCCGAGGAGACCGACGCCCGCCTGGAGAAGCTCCGCGACAAGATCCGCGGCGACAAGAAGTACGGCCGCTCGATCGGCTTCCGCTACCACGACGGCAAGCCGGGCATCGTCGAGGGCCTGCTGTCGCGCGGCGACCGCCGCGTCGGCGCGGTCATCCGCGCGGTCCACGACGACGGCGGCCGCTTCGACGGCTGGCGTGAGCACTTCTCCTACGACCGCTGGATGACCTGCGCCCAGAAGGCGCTGGCCCCGCACGGAGTGGACGTCGACTGGTACACGACCCGCGAGCGCGCCTACGAGGAGGTCCTCCCCTGGGACCACCTCGACTCCGGCCTCGACAAGGACTGGCTCTGGGAGGACTGGCAGGACGCCCTCGACGAGACGGAGGTCGAGGACTGCCGGTGGACGCCGTGCTTCGACTGTGGGGTGTGCCCTGCCATGGACAGCCATATCCAGGTGGGACCGACCGGCAGGAAGCTGCTGCCGCTGACGGTCAAGACGTCCGAGTCGACCGGTTGAGGCCGTGCTCGGGTGAGTGAGGCGCTGCGGCGCGTGGTGGAGGCACTGGGGGACGGCGGCGAGGAGGAGGCGGCTGCTGTCCCGAAGGGCCTCGGTGCGCGCCGGCAGCGGCACCGGACGGGGCGGCAGACGCCGGAACGCGCCTGCCGATCGCTACGAAGGTCAGGCGGCCGTCAGACGCTCCGCGACCAGCCGGCCGCAGACCGGCACCAGCGACGGATCCGCGAAGCCCCGTTTGGGCAGGGAGAAAACCGGCTCGCCCGAGGGATCCCACAGGATGAACTGGCGCTCCGTCTCCACGAACCCGCCGAACGCCTCCCACGCGTAGGAACACGCCTTCTTGTTCACGCGTACGGTCACCCCGTCCTCGGCGACCGTCGCCTCGTGCACCTGGTTCGCCTCCTCGGAGCGGCCCCCCACCTTTTGCGCCGTGCGGCGCACACCCCAGTGGGTGGAGAGGAGGACCACGGTTCGGATGTACTTCATCAGCAGTCCCGCGGACAGGAACAGGATCAGGACGGCGACGGGCGCCTTTCCCGGGGCGGCCGTCTCGATCGCTCCGAACAGCGCCATGACCAGCACGCTCGAAGCCGCGTTGCGCACGGCCCGGTTCCGTGACCGCCGTAGGGAGGGCGACCTGGTACAGGCTTCCGCCAGGTCTCCCGGCTCTGGAATGTACGTGAGTGTGAACGCCTGCAACGGTCTCTCCCGGCCGGTCTGGATGTGTGCGCAGCATAGGGACAGACAAGCGTGGCGTGGTCGGCGCGGCGCGGGATCAGACGCCGGCCCGGTCGAGGGCGCTCTGCAGGGACTGCTTGTAGCCCTGGCTGGTGTAGGTGGCGCCGGAGACGGAGTCGATGTTCGCGCTCTGCGCCGCCAGGGTCTCCTGGTTCAGCTTGGGGATCGCCATGGAGGAGATCTCCTGGCTGCGCGGTGCCGACGACGGGGACTGGACGGCGGTCGCCCCGGTGATCCTGCTGCCGGTGAGGGTGATCCGTACCTGGACCGGACCGTACTTCGTCTGGGCCGTGACCCCGGTGACGCTGCGGGCCGTGGGCGCGGCCGAGGTGGTCTTCGCGGCGGACGGGGTACGGCTGGTCTTCGCCGGTGCGGCCGTCGTGGAGTGCGACGCCGACGGTTTCGGGGAGGATGCCGTGTGCTTCGCGGCCGTCTTCGACGGTGAGGCGGACGGGGACGCGGACGGGGACGCGGACGCGGACGTGGAGGCCGACGGTGAGGCGGCGACCGTGGCCTGGGCCGTGGGCGCGGCGGCGCTCTGCGTGAGCGCCGGATCCGTGTGGGGCTTGAGCGCCAGCAGCAGCACCACGGTGGAGACGGTGACGGCGCCGGCCAGCACCATCTGCCGCAGTGGATGGCTCCTTCTCATGGTTCTCACAGCGTTCTCCCGGTCGTGGGTGTCACAGCGACATCGGTCACACGGGGTTTTGGGGCATCAGAACTCGAAGGACTCATGGTGGATGCGGCGGTCCGGGACACCCGCCTCGCACAGCGCCCCGTAGAACTCGTCGGCCAGGCCGGGCGGCCCGCAGACATACACGTCGTGCTGGGCGATGTCCGGCAGGATCCGGCGCAGCAGCTTCGCGGTGATCGCGGGCCGCCGGCCGTCCTCCTTGTTGACGGCGTACAGCAGTCGGGCGCCGCGGGCGTCCGCGATCTCCTCCAACTCGGCCCGCAGCGCGAGGTCTTCGGCCGTGCGCGCCCGGTAGAGCAGCGTCAGGTCGCCGGGCCTTCCCGGCAGGGTCTCGAACAGGGCCCGCAGCGGGGTGATGCCCGCGCCACCGGCCAGCAGCAGCACCTTGCCGCGGCTGCGGCGGGCGGCCGTCATCGCCCCGTAGGGGCCCTCCGCCCACACCCGCGTCCCGGGCCGCAGCCCCGCGAGCGCCCGGCTGTGTCCGCCGGCCGCCTTCACGGTGATGCGCAGCAGGTCGGGGCGGGGCGGCGCCGACAGCGAGTACGGGTTCGCGGTCCAGCGCAGCCCCTTCGTCAGGAACCGCCAGCGGAAGAAGTGCCCGGCCTCCGCGCCCATCCGGTGCAGCCGTCTGCCCCGGATCAGTACGGAGACCACGCCCGGTGCCTCCTGTGTCACCGACTCGACCCGCATCCGGTGCCGCAGGTTGAGCCGCACCGGGACCAGCACCCGGTACCAGAGGGCCAGGGCGCCGACCGTGAGGTACAGGGCGTACCAGGCCGTGCGGGCGGTGGCGTTGTCCACGAAGTCGCCGCCGGTGGCCAGTTGGTGCCCGAAGGCGAGGTAGACCGCGGCATAGGTGAGCAGGTGGAGGTAGTACCAGGTCTCGTAGCGCATGCGGCGCCGTACGAAACCGACGGAGACGAAGCCGACGAGCAGGAGGAGCAGGGTGCCGGCCGTCGCCTTGACCATCTCCGGGTAGCCGGTCACGACGGAGACCGTCTGCGGCACGATGCCCGTGTGCCCCTGGAGCGCGTACCCGTACAGGGTCAGCACGACGTGGGCGAGGGTCAGGAAGAGCGCGTAGCGGCCGCTCATCGCGTGCCAGCGGGCCACCCTGTCCGAGCCCACCCGGCGTTCGAGGGCCGGGACGCGCGCCATCTGCGCCACGGTCAGGGCGATGACGTAGCCGGCGAGGAGTCCGGTCATCCGGCCCGCGTGGGTGAGCCGGTCGGCGGTGGTCGCGGCGACGGCCGGGGTGTCATGCCACCACAGCCACAGGACGCCGGCCGCGCCGGCCCAGGCGAGCACGAGCAGGGGTATCGCGGGAGAACGACGCGGGCGGATGCGGCGCATGGCCTGCCGTCGTCCGGCCCGGCTGTGCTGGATTGTGGTCAAGGTGGCCTTCCTTCCCCTTGCCTGATGCGCAGGCACCCTATACGGACCGGCCGCCTCCGTATCAGTGGCCGAAATTGGACGCCGTGCCCTGGGAGGGGAGGGCGGTGCAGGGAGCGACGGCACGGCGCGCCACTGCATCCGTCCGGGCCGCCGGCGCGTCTAAGCCGGTATGGAGCTTGAGAAGCCGTCACAGCGGCACGCCGAAGGATGTCTCACCGTTGCCGTCCGTCTGCCGGTGCGGATCGTCGTGCTCGTCCTGGTCGTGCCCGTGCGCATGGTGTGGGACGCGCTGGTCGTCGGCGGGCGGTTCCTGCGGGACACCGTGCTGCGGCCGGCGGGCCGCGCCCTGCTGTGGGCGGCGTGGGCGGTGCTCGTATGGCCGTGGGTGACGCTGTGGCGCCACGCCCTCGTGCCGCTCGGCAAGGGGCTCGGCCGGCTGGGCCGCGTTCTCGTCGTCGTTCCGGCCCAGTGGCTGTACCGCTGTGTGCTGACGCCCGTGGGGCGCGGCATCGTCTGGCTGTACGCGCGCGTGCTGACGTGGTTGGGGCACGGCGTCGCCTGGCTGTACGCGCGCGTGCTGACGCCGTTGGGGCATGCGCTGACCCGGCTGGCCGGGGGAGTGGGCCGGCTCCTCGCCGTGGTGGGGCGCGGGGTGCGGGCGGGCGTGGTGCGGTCTGTGCGGTATCTGGTCGTCATTCCGGTGGTGTGGCTGTACGCGCGCGTGCTGACGCCCCTGGGGCACGGCGTCGCCTGGCTGTACGCGCGCGTGCTGACGCCCTTGGGACACGGCGTCGCCTGGCTCGCCGGCGGCCTGCTGCGGCTCGCCCGTGCGCTCCTCACCGGCGTCGGGGCCGGGCTCGGCCGGCTGGTGCACGTCCTGCTCGTGCTGCCCGCGCTCGCCCTGTGGCGGTGGATCCTCGTCCCGGTGGGACATGTCCTCGCGGCCGTCGGCCGCGAGATCGGCGCCGCGCTCGGCCACGCCTGGCGCATCGCCGGGCGCATCTCGCTCGCCGTGGGACGCTTCCTCGGCGCCCTCTTCCGGTGGATCTTCGTGGCACCGGTGCGGTGGGTGTACCGCACGGTCCTGACGCCCGTCGGGCACGTCGTCCGCGACCTGGTGCTGCGGCCCGCCGCCGAGGCCGCGCGCAGCGCCGGCCGGGCCGCGCGGCAGGCGCTGGCCTTCGCGCGCGAGTCCGTGCGGCAGGCCCGGTCCGACGTCCGCCGCATGCTCTTCGGCACCGCCCGCGAGCCGCGGCCCGTCTCCCGGCGGGAACCGAAGGCCGCCGCGACACGTACTCTTGGTAGCAGTACGACCGCTCTCACGAAGGACTGAACGACACTGGGCAAGCGACAGCCCGAAGGCCCGCCGCCCGCACCCGCGGTGCAGCGCATCCGACTGCGCTACACCAAGCGCGGCCGCCTCCGGTTCACCAGCCACCGTGACTTCCAGCGCGCCTTCGAGCGTGCGCTGCGCCGGGCCGAGGTGCCGATGGCGTACTCGGCCGGGTTCACGCCGCATCCGAAGGTGTCGTACGCCAATGCCGCACCCACCGGCACGGGCAGTGAGGCGGAGTATCTGGAGATCGCGCTCACCCAGGCGCGCGATCCGGACACACTGCGCGAGCTCCTCGACGAGTCGCTGCCCTCGGGGCTCGACATCGTCGAGGCGGTCGAGGCCCGCACCTCCGGGCTCGCCGACCGGCTCGACGCGTCGGTGTGGGACCTGCGCCTGAACGGCGTGGCCCTCGCGGACGCAGAGCGCGCGGTGGCGGCCTTCAACGCGGCCGGGACCGTCGACGTGCAGCGACTGACCAAGAACGGCGTGCGCACGTTCGACGCCCGCGCCGCGGTCGTGAGTCTGGAAGCTCACAGTGATGGGCCGACCGACCAGCCCTGTGCGATACTGCGGCTGGTTGTTCGGCACGTGACGCCTGCCGTACGACCCGACGACGTCCTGTCCGGTCTCCGCGCCGTGGCCGACCTGGCGCCGCCGGTCCCCGCAGCGGTGACCAGGCTGGCGCAGGGGCTGCTCGATGAAGAGACCGGCACGGTGACCGACCCGCTCGCGCCCGACCGCGAGGCGGCGGCGACGGAGCCACCCATGGCCGCCGCATCCGCCGCCGCGACGGCGCCGGAGTAAGGACGGTCCCGCGTAGGGACGGACGTCGTAGCGCCGCCCTCGTACTCGGGAGCCACCTGGGTCGGGCAGCGCACCCACCAGAAGACTTTCGCCAGGCCGTACGTACATTGCGTACGGAACCGGCGAGACAGGACACAGAGAGCTCCCGTGCGGCGCCCGCGCCCCGGACGGCGGCACCGCGCGACGCGCGAGCCGCGGACGTCACCGGCGATGCCGGACCGGGCGCGGCGCCCGGGAGCCTGACGGGAGAAACGCCCGCATGCTCGAACCGACCGAACCCATCGAGGGTTCCGAACACAACACCCCCAGCGACACCCTGCCCCCGCGCCGCAGGCGCCGCGTCGCCTCGCGGCCGGCCGGCC
>NZ_JBHUDX010000128.1:31397-53899 GCF_042678285.1 Streptomyces caeni | reverse complement strand
TGAGCAGGTACAGCTTCACCGGCGGGGTGAAGGGAAGCGCGCGGAAGGAGACATGGACGTCGATACCGTGCGTGCTGCGCAGCGCCAGCAGGTTGTGCCTGAGGACCTGGCCCTGCGCGTTGCGCTGCGCCAGCCAGCGCCGACGCAGCCGCTCGCTGTCCGTGCCCTCCACCGGTGTGGGGAACGCCAGATCGATCCGGCCGCTCGGCAGCAGCACGCGCACGTCGACCTTGGCCGGTTTCAAGCGCCCCGCGTGGATCTCACGCAACGGCTCGCCCATCGCCAGCGTCAGGGACACCGCGGTCAGGCACAGGGCGTCGATCTCCACGTGTGGCGCCGCGAACGCGGTGGATATGCGGGGAGCGAGCGCCACCATCGTGGGCTGCGGCGGGACCTCGGGCCCGGCCGCCAGGGCCTCTCCCGCGTGCCGCGCGACGGTCGCCGGGCTTCCCTTGGACACGTTGGTGAGCAGGTGCTCCGACTGCAGGATGCGCAGCGCCTGGCGTACCGCCCCCCGCTCCACGCCGAACTCGTCCGCCAGCTTGGCCTGCGTGGGCATGCGCTGGCCCGGCTGCAGCACGCCGGACCTGATCCGGCTGCGCAGTTCGTCGGCCACCTCGTGGTGTGACCTCCGTGGCCGTTGTGACCTCTTCCGGCCATTGACGGCAGCGTGTTCCGGCTCCACGACCAAACACTACAACTTCACGCCATCTTCCGGCAGTTCAGAGGAAGGTGGTTATGAGACGACCCCAAACGGAGATAAGTAAGCTGAAGTTGGCCACCAACTTCGCCCAAACAGTGCGGGCCCTGGCAGTTCGGCCGACCGGGCTCCTTTCCGGAGGGGAGCCGGGAGCTTGGTCGGTCCGCACCGTCCCGCACGGTCACGGCCACAACCGAATCACGGACGAACAACCACAACCGAACAGCTACGGATGCACAGCACTGCACAGCACACGCAGCCCACCCGCACGGAAGGAGCGCCACCCGAGGGCCGGCGACGGCTCAGAACATGTCCGGGCACCACGGTCGCCTGGACGTACGCAGCAGGGCGTCGGCGACGGAGGCGGCGCCCTCTTGCTGTTCCCGCACGCGTCCGAGCGCGGCAAGCCGCACCGCGGACTCGTCGCCCAGCCACAGGGTCGCCAAGTCGCCCACGGTGAGCGTCAGATGGGGCTCCAGGTCGGTACGCGCGCAAGCGGCGCCGTCCGGGCCCGCCTCCAGCCGGTAGCGGCCGGCGGCCGGCCCCGTCTCGTCCACGACCTCCAGGACGAGCGTGCCGAAGGCCCCGTAGGTCCGCGCCTCCAGGGCGCGCACGACGTCCAGGATCCGCACCCACAGCCAGTCCGCGTACGTGGTCAGGCGTGCCGCGCGCGGGTCGGGCAGGAGGTGCGGCAGCAGGTCGTCCGGTGCGCGGTCGCCGGTCTTCACCGTGGTGATCCAGTCGATCGAGCAGAGGTAGTGCCACAGGGCCCGCTCGGCGGCCGGGCTCGTGGTGATCAGGCTCTTCACGGTCGCCGTGTTCTGGGGGCGCTTGTCGTCTCCCCAGTGGTCGTCGCACACGTAGACGGCGAGGCCGTCGATCTCGCCGGACGCGGAGCGGTGGACGGCGTAGAAGGGTTCCGTCCAGGGCGTGCGGTCGAGGCGCAGCGCGCCCGTGCTCACCTGCCACCAGCGGTCGTCGCGGGACACCGCGCCGGGCAGGCCGCGGCGAAGGCGTTCGTGCAGTTCCGGGCCGAACGTGCGGACCTCGGCGCCGTCGACGAGGTCGACACGGCCCCCGTCGGGGTCCAGGGCGGGGCGGCGCGGGTCGAGACCCGCGCGGGGGACGTCGATGGTCCACTCCGCGGCGTGGGTGGCGGGGCCGAAGCCGTAGCGGCCGTAGATGGGGTACTCGGCGGCGAGGAGCGTGGCGACGACGTCGCCGCGCTCCGTCGCGGCGGCGAGGTCGAGCGCCATCATCCGGGTGAGGAGGCCGCGGCGGCGGTGGGTGGCGGTCACCGTGACGTTGGTGATCGCGTCGGCGGGGACGGTCTTCCCGCCGACGGCGGTGAGCTCCTGGGGGAAGGAGCGGAAGGTGGCCGTACAGCGGCCGTCGTCGAAGGCGGCGAGGGTACGGGACGGGACGATGTACGTACTGCGGTCGGCGACCTCGTCATCGGACACGTGGGGGGAGCGGAGGAAACCGGCGTTGAGGGCGCGGATCCAGTCCGGTATCTCGGATTCGGTGATGGCGCGTACGCCGAGGTCCTCTGGGCGGCTCATGGGACCACGCTAGGAGGAAGGCGACGGGGGTGTCGCGCGGATTTCCGGTGCCCCGGGGCTCCGGAGCGAGGCGTGAGCGGGGCGCGTGTGCGGCGCTCGGCCCGGGGCCTCCTACGGAAACCGCGCGTCCCGGGCACTCCGGGACCGCGTCCCCGTGTCCCCGTGTCCCGGCTCAAGGATCCGGATCACCACCCGGTCCGTCCCGGCCCGGCGGGCCCGACGGCCCGCTCGCCGGCGCCGGTGGTGGGGCGGCCCCGCCCTCTGCCCCGGGACCGCCCCGGGGACCTGTGATGCCCGGGCCGCCCGGGGCCGCATCCCCGGGAACCCGGCACAAGGACCGGGCACACCACCCGATCAGCCCCGGTTCGGCGGCGCCGGTGGTGGGGCGGCCCCGCCCTCTGCCGGGGCCGCCTCCCCGGGGACCCGGCACAAGAACCAAGCACACCGCCCGAAGCCCCGGCTCGGCAGCGCCGGTGTGGGGCGGTACGCGCCGGGCCCGGGCCGCCGAGCGCCTGGGCCCCGCTGCCGCCGCAGCGCCCGGGTCGCGCCGCCGGGGCGGCCGGGGGACCGCGTGTGCCCGGGAGACCCGGTTCGCCGGGCCCCGGTTGTCAGACGAGCAGGTCGTCGATCCGGGCTTCGCCCTCGCGGTATCTGCGGGCGATCTCGGCGCTGCAGTCGTCCGCGGTGCGCTGCAGCCGCTGCCGTCGCCGGGAGACCCGCTGCTCGTACCGGACGAGCCGGAGCATGCCGGCCCCCAGCTCGTCGTCCGTGCGCGCCTGGAGGTCCGACAGTTCGACCTCGGCGAGCATCTCGGCCGCCAGCCGCCGGTACTCCTCGCCGTGCGGTGGACCGAGCGTCACATGACGCGCCGAGGAACGCTGGCGGGCGGGCCCGTCCCTGAGGATCTCGGCGAGCCGCTCCACGACCCCCTCGGGTGCCTGCCCCCCGCGCCGGGCCAGTTCCGCCCGCAGGATGTCGATGCGGCCCTGCAGCAGCCGCCGTACATAACTGAGGTCGGCCTCGTCCCGCTGGGCGTCCCGGCGCAGCGCGCGCAGTTCGGGCAGCCGCAGCGCGGACAGGTCGTGCGGCTGGGGGTACCCCCTGCTCGAAGAGCCCGGGGGGAGGTCCGCGGGCACGGGACTGTCCGTGCGCTGCAAGGGCGGCCGGCACTCCCCCACGCCTGCCGTACGGGCGGACGCCACGACCCCGCGCGGCTGCCCGACACTCGATGTGCTCATGTACCTGTTACCGTCCCCTCGACCGGCGCGGCGCCCCCACGGATGCGCCGCGACAGACGCATCGTGCCACCGCGCGAGGCCGCCGTGTGACCGAGTGCTCCCGATCGGCCCCGGATGGGGGGGTTAAGGGTTGATAAGAATCCCCTCATAAGAGATCACCACCGAACGCACGGCATGATGGTCCCCATGCGTGCGGTGGTGCAGAGGGTGGACGGCGCGAGCGTCGTCGTGGACGGCGAGACGGTCGGCGAGATCAGCGGCGAGGGACTGTGCGTGCTCGTCGGGGTCACGCATGAGGACACCAAGGAGAAGGCGGCCCAGCTGGCCCGCAAGCTGTGGTCGATCCGCATGCTGCACGACGAGAGGTCCTGCTCGGACATCGACGCGCCGCTGCTGGTCATCAGCCAGTTCACGCTCTACGGCGACGCCCGCAAGGGGCGCCGCCCCACCTGGAACGCGGCGGCCCCTGGCGATGTCGCCGAGCCCCTCGTCGACGAGGTGGTCGCCCAGTTGCGGGCGCTGGGAGCGACGGTGGCGACGGGCCGGTTCGGTGCGCGGATGCGCGTGTCCCTGACGAACGACGGCCCGTTCACCGTGCTGCTGGAGATCTGACGGGGTTTCCGACGGGGGTCCCCGGGCCCCGGCCCGGCGGCGCTACGGCTCGACGACGACTTCCTGTGCCGCCGCCGTCGAGTCCGCGACCAGGCGGGCGTCCACCGGGACGTTCCGCTTGACCAGGGCGAGGGCGACGGGGCCCAGCTCGTGGTGGCGTACCGAGGTCGTCACGAAGCCGACCTTGCGGCCGTCCGGGCCTTCGTCCGCGAGGCGCAGCTCCGTACCGTGCGGCGGCAGATGGACCTCGCTGCCGTCCAGATGGAGGAAGACCAGACGGCGCGGCGGCTTGCCCAGGTTCTGCACCCGGGCGACCGTCTCCTGGCCGCGGTAGCAGCCCTTTTGGAGGTGGACGGCCGTACCGATCCAGCCCAGTTCGTGCGGGATGGTGCGATGGTCGGTCTCGAAGCCGAGGCGCGGGCGGTGCTGTTCGACGCGCAACGCCTCGTAGGCGAGGATCCCGGCCGGGGGGCCGTTCCGCCCGGCGTACGACTCCAGGTCCGCACGCGGCAGGAAGAGGTCGCGGCCGTACGGCGTCTCGCGGACCAGGACGCCCTCGGGGGACTCCGCGATCGAACCGGCCGGCAGGTGCACGATCGCGAAATCGTCCGTACGGTCGGCGACGTCCACGCGGTAGAAGAACTTCATGGACTCCAGGTACGCGATCAGCGCGTCCTGGGTGCCCGGCTCGACGTGCGCCCAGACCGTGGTGCCGTCGTCGACCAGGTACAGCGCGTGTTCGATGTGACCGTGCGCGGAGAGGATGAGCGCCTCGGTGGCCTGGTGCGGGGGCAACTCGCTGACGTGCTGGCTGAGCAGCAGGTGCAGCCAGCTCAGCCGGTCCTCACCGCTGACGGTGACGACGCCGCGGTGCGAGAGGTCCACGAATCCGGAGCCGTCGGCGAGGGCACGCTGCTCACGGAACAAGTCGCCGTAGTGGGCGGCGACGCCTTCGTCCACGCCCTCGGCGGGAACGGCGCCGGGCAGGGACAGCAGGGGACTCTTCATGGTCCAAGCCTACGACTCGGTACTTGAACCCTTGAGGGAACAGTCCCTGCAGCGGCCGAAGATCGCGAAGTGCTTCATGTCCGTGTCGAAGCCGAAGGTCTCACGGAGCTTGGCGGTGAACTCGCCGGCCACCGAGAGGTCGGCCTCGATGACGCCGGTGCAGTCGCGGCACACCAGGTGGATGTGCTGGTGCCGGTCCGCGAGGTGGTAGGTCGGGGCACCGTGGCCCAGATGGGCGTGACTGACCAGCCCGAGCTCCTCCAGGAGCTCCAGGGTCCGGTAGACGGTGGAGATGTTGACCCCCGACGCCGTCTTCCTCACTTCCACGAGGATGTCGTCGGGGGTGGCGTGCTCCAGGGCGTCCACGGCTTCGAGCACGAGTTGCCGCTGCGGGGTCAGCCGGTAGCCGCGCTGCCGCAGATCGCTCTTCCAGTCGGTGCTCACCACAGGCCCAAGTCTAGAGCCGACGTCCCGTGTTCCCCCGTGCGCGGCGGGCCCGCATCGTCCACGAGTTCGACAGCTCGGCAGCCTGCTCGGTCGACGACCGGTCTCGGCGGCGTCCCGCGTACGCGCGACCGGGTGCGTCACCGCCATTGGTCGCGCCGCAGTTCCAGGCCGTCGAGGATCAGGTCGAGCCCGGTGCCGAACTCCTCGGCGTACTCGTAACCCGGTTTCAGGGCGTGGCGGACGATCATCTCGGTGAGGTGCGGGAAGTCGCCGCGGGGCATCGCGCCGAGGATCCCCTCGGCCAGTGGCTCGAGGTCGCCTCCGGACGGCCCGAACGGCAGGGCGGCCTCCTGCAGGGCGAAGCCGTAGACGTAGCTGTCCAGCAGTGAGAACGCGTGCGCCGCGCCCGCAATGGAGAAGCCGCCCGACCGCAGGCTGCCGATGACCGCATCGTGGTGGCGAAGTGTCTCGGGGCCGGGGTTGGTCCGCGATTCCATGAGGCCGATCGCCCAGGGGTGGCGTGTGAGCGCGTCGCGCATCGAGACCGCCCGCCGCCGCATGGCGGCCTTCCAGTCGAGTCCGTCCGGCGGGAGTTCGACCTCGCCGAAGACCACGTCGACCATGCCGTCGAGGATCGCGTCCTTGTTGGCCACGTGGTGGTACAGCGACATGGCTTCGACACCGAGCCGCTCGGCGAGCTTGCGCATGGTCAGCGCGCCCGCACCCGACTCGTCGGCCAGGTCGACCGCCGCGCGGAACACCGCCTGTCTGCTCAGCGGCCTGCTGCGACGGCGTGCCGACGCATGGCTTCCCTGCGCGGCCAATGGCGTTCTCCTCGGTCGGTTCCTCGGGACTCCTGGCTACCTTACCGCGTAAGGTAGCCTTACGACGTAAGGAACGAGTGCCGGGGCGGAAGCTGAGGAGAAGTACATGGAGTCGGTCGGCCGGGACGGAGCCCGCGGCGGGGCAGGCACGGTGAAGAGGGTGTGCATCGTCGGAGCCTCCGGGAAGCTCGGGCGCCACATGGTGCGGCACGCACTGGACCGGGGCCACGAGGTGGTGGGCGTGTGCAGGCAGCAGAGCGTGGGCAAGCTCGCGGAGTTCGAGGGCCGGATCACGGTGCTGCCGGGGGCGACCGACGACCGTGCCGTCATCGCGCGAGCCGTCGAAGGGTGCGACGCGGTGCTCACGGTGCTGGCACCGTGGGGGATGGACCACTACGCGTCCGGGACGGCACAGGCCGTGCTCGACCATGCACGTCCGGGTGCCCGTCTGGTGTTCTCCTGCGGGTGGCACATCACGCACGACGGCAAGGACGTCTACCCGCTCAGGCTCAAGGCGTTCGTGGCGCTGTTCGGGCGGCTGGCGAAGCTCGCCAGGGTCGTGGACCTCGACGACCAGGTGGAGGCGTGCCGGAGGATCTTCGCCAGCGACAGCCGCTGGACCGTGGTGCGCGGCAGCGACCTGGAGGAGGGCGAGAGCCAGGGCCTGCCGGTGTGGAGCAGGCACGTGGGTGACCCGGTCCTGGCGAGCAACCTCACCCGACGCGTCGACTTCGCGCTGTTCATGGTCGAAGCGCTGGAGCGCGACGAACTCGTCCGGGAAGCCCCGGCGATCGTGGGACGGCTCACCCCCTCCGCCCTCGCCCACGCGTCCGCGGAGCGTGCGGCATGAGCGCCCAGACCGCTTCCGCTTCGCTCACGGCCCGTGAGCCGTGGTGGGAGACCTGGTCGCCACGGCGCGTCTGGCCCGGGTCACCGGCGCGCTCTATCTCCTGCTTGCCGGGCTCGGGATGCTGGGGCCGCTCACGCTGGAGTCCCTAGTCGTACCCGGTGACGGCGGAGCCACCGCCGAGAACATCGCGCGGTCCCAGGCCCTGTTCGACTGGAGCCTCGGCGCCTGGCTCGTGATCGTCGCCGTGGACATCGCCGTCTCGGTGACGCTGTACCTGCTGCTCGCGCCGGCCGGCCGCCGCCTCTCGATCCTGGCCGCGGCGTTCCGGCTCGTGTACTCCACCGCACTCGGGGCGCTTCTGGCCCATCTGTTCACTGCGCGCGGCCTGCTGGCGCACCCCGCCGCGGACGGCCCGCAGGCCACAGCCGGCGCGTTGACGGCGCTGGAGACCTTCAGCGCCGGTTTCCTGGTCGCACTGGTCTTCTTCGGAGTCCACCTCGTGCTGCTCGGGACGCTCCTCCACCGGTCCCGGTACACGCCTCGGATCTTCGGCCTTCTGCTGGTCGCGGCAGGCTGCGGCTACGTCGTCGACAGCATCGCGAGCCTCATGGCCGACGGATACGGCGGACCGCTCGCCGCGATCCTCCTCACCCCTGCCGTCGTAGGAGAGGTCGGACTGGCGGTCTGGCTCCTCGTCAAGGGGGTCTCGGTGCAGCGGGGACGTCCCTGACGGGCATCGCCGTCTGCGGCCGGGACCCCGACGTGGGTGATGCGGCGGCGGGCCTATTTGAAGAAGGCGATCCCGTCGTCGGGCAGGTCGTCCGGGAGCGCCTTGGCCCAGCGCTCGACGTCCTGAGGGGTGACGACCTTCTTCAGGTGGGCCGACATGTAGGGGCGCAGCGGGATGTCGGGGGTCTGCTTCTCGCCCACCCACATCAGGTCGCTGTCGACGTAGCCGTACAGCCGCTTGCCGCCGCTGTACGGGCCGGATGCCTCCGTCCGCGCCACGGCGTCCGTCGCGAGGTCGATCTGCGGCTTCTTGTCGGCCAGCTCGCCGTACCAGACCTCGACGACGCCGTCGCTGCGGACCATGGTGACCTCGACCTTGCGGTCGGTGCCGATCCGCCAGTAACCGGACTCGGACTCCAGCGGCCTGACCTTGTTCCCCTCGCCGTCCAGCACCCAGGTGTGGGAGTGGTACTCCAGGAAGTCCCGCCCGTCGTGGGTGAAGGAGACCTCCTGCCCGAAGTTGCACTTCTCGGAATCGGGGAAGTCGTGTACGCCGGCGCCCGCCCAGGTGCCGAGCAGGAAGGCGAGCGGGACGAGGTCCTTGTGGAGCTCGGACGGGATCTCGATCATGAGTGGTTTCTCGTCGGGGACGTCGGAGGTACGGAGGTCAGCGCTGGCCCTGGTACAGCTTCTTCACGGTCAGTCCGGCGAACGCGAGGACACCGACGCAGACCAGGATCAGCAGGGCTTCGAAGAAGATCTCCACGGGTGCTCCTCGGTTGAGCGGGGGTAATGCGGTACAAGGGCCGGGCCCCAGCTTACGCGGCCGGGGCCCGGCCCTCTCCGTGAGGTGCACCGCTGGGGAGCCGGCCCGGCGCCCGCCCGGGGTCAGCCCGGGAATCCGCCGCCCTTGACCGCGCCGACGAAGGCCACCCAGACGCCCGCCTCGAAGACGAGGGCCCCGCGGGCGGGGTCCTTGCTGTCGCGGACGGGGACGACGGAGGGGAGGTTGTGGGCCACCTCGACGCACTCTCCGCCGTCCGGATCGCTGTAGGAGCTCTTACGCCAGTCGGCGCCGGTCAGGAAGTCGTCGGAGACCTCGACGCAGTTGCCGCCGTCCGGATTGCTCCGGATTGCTGTAGCTGCTCTTACGCCATGTCGCGGTGCTCAGATCGATCGCTCGCACGGCAATTCCTCCACCATCCGCAGGACGAACCTGCGCGACGCGGCCGGGTTCAGGGCCAGGTCGCGCATCGCATCGTACGCACGGTGCAGCCGCTCAACTGAGCCGTTTTCCTCGATCAGTTCACCGCGGTGCGCGTTCTCCGTGTACGCCACCGTCTTTCCGTCCGGCAGCCGCAGGAACATCGTGTCGGTGCTGACCAGCCCGTAAAGGCCGGAACCCTGCGGCAGTACCTGGATCGTGACGTTCGGGCGGTCCGACGCCTCCAGCAGGTACTCCAGCCGGCGCCGCCACTCCTCCGTGTCGCGCAGCCGCGTACGCAGCACCGCCTCGGCGAGAAGGGCCCGGAACGGCGGGGCGTCGTCACCCTCCAGCAGCTTCCGCCGCCCGGTGCGCACTTCGACCTGCTGGTCCAGGTCCTTGCCCTTGGCACCGCCCAGCGCGAGCACCTCGCGGGCGTACCCGTCCGTCTGAAGCAAACCGGGAACGACACTCACCGAGTACGGCCACAAGCTCACCGCCTCGGCCTCCAGCATCATGTACCGCCGGTACTGCTCCTTGAACCGCATGGGATCCCCCACCACCAGCTCCCACAGCGCCGGCAGCAGTCCCGGCGTCCCGTAGTGCTGGTCCAGGGCCTGGACGGCCTCGGGGCTCCCCAAGGTCTGGCCGCTCTCCGTCTTCCCGAACAGCGACCAGTCCCAGCCCAGCACCTCCCCGGGCTTCCGCAGGCTCTCGCCCCGCTCGGTGCGCAGCAGCCGAAGCTCCTCCGCGAACCGCCTCCGGCGGCTCCTGGCTGCGTCCCGTGATCACCCGTCTCGGCGGCATCGTGCTCCCCCGTGGATTAGGACCGTGGACAGTGTGGAATTAGCGCCGCAAGGCGTAGAAGAAAACCTCGTCCACGGCGTTCAGGCCCTGCTCAGAGGCCATGCTCATACCGCCTGGAACACGCAGCGTAGTTCACTCGTCGCGCTGCGCGCAGGCGTTCTCGGGAAGGAGTGGAAGGATGACGGCGGAGACGACGAGGGAGTCGGCACCCCTGGAACGGGGAGCGCTCGTCTACGACCCGGCGGCACGCAAGGTCGGCGCGTACCACGACAGGTCGGGCCCGTACGTGCTGCTGCGCCCGGTCGGCGGCGGCCGGGAGTGGCAGGCCGACCCCGCCGCGCTCCGCCCCGCCACGCCCCGGGAGCGGCTGAGTGCCGGGGTGGCGGCGGCGAACGAGCGCACCCGGGCGGCAGGCGCGGTCGCCCCGGACCCCGAGGACATGAGCCGCCCGCCCCTGCCGGTCCGCGGCTGTGCGACGTGCGGGGAGCTGGCCGGGCTGCGGGAGGCCGCGCGGGCGGAGTACGACCGCAGCGCGGAGACGGACGCGAACGTGCTGCTGCGCCAGCACCAGCGGCGGAAGCACCGCGCCTGACCCGGCTCCGGGGCGGTGCACGCAAGGGGTGGGTTCGGGCCACCCGCGGCCTCGCGATGCCTGGTGGGGCCCACCGCACCGGCCCGGATCCTCCACGTACCACTCCCGTACCACTCTCGGCGCGCTTCATACCGCTCTCGGCGCGCTTCGCGGGCCCGCGCCCGACGAGGGGGTACCCGACCGTCGCTCGCGCCCGGCTACGCTTCGGACATGGCGAAGAAGCTCGTGATCAAGGTGACGGCCGGGGCGGACGCCCCGGAGCGCTGCTCCCAGGCGTTCACCGTGGCGGCCGTGGCCCTGGCCAGCGGGGTCGACGTGTCGCTCTGGCTGACCGGGGAGTCCTCCTGGTTCGCGCTGCCGGGCCGGGCCGCCGAGTTCGAGCTCCCGCACGCGGCGCCGCTGCCCGATCTGATCGAGTCGGTCCTGGCGGGCGGGCGGATCACCCTGTGCACCCAGTGCGCGGCCCGGCGTGACATCACGGAGAAGGACGTCATCGAGGGCGTGCGGATCGCGGGCGCCCAGGTGTTCGTCCAGGAGGCCGTGGCGGACGGCACCCAGGCGCTCGTCTACTAGGCGGTGTTTCGAAAGTCCCGCACAGCACCCACGGCGGCCGGGCGGCCGACCGGGGCGGCCCACGAGACGACGGCCTGGGCTAGCGGCGCTTCCTGCCGTCCAGCTCGTCCCACCACTCGTCGGACTTCGGGTCCCCGGACGGGTCGTCCCACCAGCGGTCCTCGGGGCCGCGGCGGTTCGCCACCATCGCGGCCAGCGGCGGGATCACCATCGCGACCAGGCACATCGCCACGGCCGCGGGAATCGACCAGATGCGTACGACGCCCCAGGCCAGGACGAACAGCCCGATGCAGGTGCCCATCATGGCGAAGTACAGGTGGCGCCGTCGCGCGTACATGTCTCCAGGCTATGTGGACATGCCGGAGGGCCGCACCCGGCCGGCAAGCGTCCAACCCCCCGGCGGGTGCGGCCCTCCAGCCGCGTGTACGGTCCTGGGACCGTCACGGTCCTGGGACCGTCATGGAGAACGCCGTCAGACGGCGATCGCGACCTCCGCGAGACCGCCCTTCCGGGCGACGACCGTACGGTCCGCGGTGCCGCCCGGCACCAGGGCGCGCACGGTCCAGGTGCCCTCGGCCGCGTAGAAGCGGAACTGTCCGGTCGCCGAGGTCGGGACCTCGGCGGTGAACTCGCCGGTCGAGTCCAGGAGGCGCACGTACCCGGTGACGGGCTCGCCGTCGCGGGTCACCTGGCCCTGGATCGTGGTCTCACCGGGCTTGATCGTCGAGGCGTCGGGGCCGCCGGCCTTCGCTCCACACATGGTTCTTCCTTCGGGGTAGGTCCGGGGATCCGGGATTACTTGGCGGCGCCGAGCTCGATCGGGACGCCGACGAGGGAGCCGTACTCGGTCCAGGAGCCGTCGTAGTTCTTGACGTTCCGGACGCCGAGCAGCTCGTGCAGCACGAACCAGGTCAGCGCGGAGCGCTCACCGATGCGGCAGTACGCGATGGTGTCCTTGGCGAGGTCGATGTCCTCCGCGGCGTAGAGCTCCTTGAGCTCCTCGTCCGACTTGAAGGTGCCGTCGTCGTTGGCGTTCTTCGACCACGGGATGTTGCGGGCGGTCGGGACGTGGCCCGGACGCTGCGACTGCTCCTGCGGCAGGTGCGCGGGGGCGAGCAGCTTGCCGGAGAACTCGTCGGGCGAGCGCACGTCCACCAGGTTCTGTGCGCCGATCGCGGCGACCACGTCGTCGCGGAAGGCGCGGATGGACCTGTCCTGCGGCTGGGCCTTGTAGTCGGTCGCGGGGCGCTCGGGCACCTCCTCGACCAGCTCGCGGGCGTCCAGCTCCCACTTCTTGCGGCCGCCGTCGAGCAGCTTGACCTTGTCGTGGCCGTACAGCTTGAAGTACCAGTAGGCGTACGACGCGAACCAGTTGTTGTTGCCGCCGTAGAGGATCACCAGCGTGTCGTTGGCGACGCCCTTCGCCGACAGGAGCTTCTCGAAGCCCTCCTGGTCGATGAAGTCGCGGCGGACCGGGTCCTGGAGGTCCTTGGTCCAGTCGATCCGGATCGCGTTCCTGATGTGGTTCTTGTCGTAGGCGGAGGTGTCCTCGTCGACCTCGACGACGGCGATGGCCGGGTCGTCCAGGTGCTCCTGCAGCCAGTCGGCGCCTACCAGGACGTCGCTACGGCTCATGTTGTCTCTCCTCCGGGGCAGTTGCGGCGGGGTGTGCGAGTCAGAAGGGTGCGGGTACGGGTACGCGGACGAGCGCGTACACGGCACACGGGTGGCCCTGTGTCAGAACGGAAAGGGGCCGTCGATACGGGAGCGCGTTCTCCCGCTCAGAAAGTGCGACAGAGCATGGCGGCGACGCGGCACAGGTCTACTGCCCGCCGCTTCGTGAGATCCGCCTGTCCTCGCGATCGGAGGACACTCGCCTGGCACTGCATGGCGTCGATCGTAGGGACGGACGGCCCGACGTGCCACCGACATGTCGCATGACGAGACGATATTGTCCGGGATTCGAGACGCAAGAGGTCTCACGGCCCCTGCCGCACGGCTCCTGGGCGCCCGTCCGCTCATCGTATCTACGTTGCGGACAAGGGCGTCTCGGCACGTGGACGTCACACTTCGGGCGCCATGCTCTGGACGCCGATCTCCTACCCCACCAGCCGGACGTGCGAACCCTTAACGGTGATCTCCACCCCGTCCTTCGCCGCCTCGACCTTGTCGAGCCCGATGCCGCCGGGAAGTTCGTCGATCTTCTGCTGGAAGTCGGTGATCGCCCGGAGCCTGGTCTCGGCGATCTCCACCCCGCCGAACTTGGGCAGTGCGTCCGCGTGCACCCTGACGGTGTCGCCCTGGGCCGTGACCGAGCTGAGCACATGGACCGGGTTGGGCAGCGTCGCACCGAGGACCTTCACCTCGACCGCGACCTTGATCTTGCCGTTGCCGCCGTCGGAGAGGCCGATCACCCGCGCGGTGACACCGGGCGCGACCGGGGTGGGCTCGGACTTGGCCGTCTTGAGCAGCTCGTCGTACGCGATGAGGGCGGTGCCGGTGGCGCTGGCCGCGGTGGCGGAGCTGTAGTCCCCGGAGAAGCTGACGCCCTTCATCCGCGCGGTCAGGTCGTCGATCCGGATCTTCTCGGTGCCGTTGCCGGTGGCCGCCTCGTAGTTCTTGATGCCGACCTCGACGTCGTCCAGCTCCCCGGCGGCGACCTGGGTGAGGAAGGGGAAGCCCTTGATGGACACGTCCGGCGTGGCAGCCAGGTTCTCGGTCGTCTTCAGCTTGTCGGCCACCTCGCTCTCCGCGAAGTGGACGGCGACCCGGTCCGCGATCACGAAGAGAACGCCCAGGACGACGGCGACGATCAGAAGTATTCGCAGCGCGCGCATGCTCGGTGCTCCCTCACCTCGGCGTCATCAACGACGGCAGTCACCGACGACCGGGTGGCCGTCGAGCGCGACTGTAACCCCGTACGGCCCGGTGACCGCCGAATTGTCGATCACCTGTGACACGGCCGCGGTCACGCGCCGAGGGCGCGCCCCAGCAGATAGACCGCCGGCGCGGCCGCCGCCAGCGGCAGGGCCACACCCGCGGTGAAGTGCACGAAACGGGACGGGTAGTCGTAGGAGGCGACCCGGTGACCGATCAGGGCGCAGACGCCCGCGCCCAGGCCGAGGACGGCACCGGAGGCGTCCATGCCCGTCGTGTTGCCCAGCGCGATGCCCGCGCCCGCCGCCGCCAGCAGCGCCACGACCACGGAGGCCGCGGTCGGCAGGGGCAGCGCCCGCGCCAGAACCGCCACGGCGGCCGCGGCGGCGCCCACCGTGACCGCGTCCGGCGCGGCCGCGAGGTGCCCGGCCGCCAGGATCGACAGCGCGGCCGAGGCCACGGCCGCCATCAGGCCGTACATCCGCTCGTCCGGATCGGCGTGCGAGCGCAGCTGGAGCACCAGCGCCAGCAGCACCCAGACGCCCAGGGTGCCCAGGATCGCCGCGGGCGCGTGCTCCCGGCCCGCCGCGAGCAGCGCGACGTCAGCGGTGAGCGCGCCCAGGAAGGCCAGCGCGATGCCCTGGCGGGCGGGCCACATGCCGTTCAGCCGGAACCACCCGGCGGCCGTCACCGCCTGCAGGACCACGAGCGGTACGACCAGGGCGTACGACCCGACGGCCGCGGCCCCGGCGAGCAGCGCGCCGAGCACCGCGGTGAGCGCGGCGGGCTGCAGCCCCGGCTCGATGACGGGGGAACGGCCCTCCAGCCGGGCCCGCTGGTTGGCGGGGAGCCGGGAGACATCGACGGCGGGCGCCGCGGGCGGGGCCGCGGTCCGCGTGCCGGCACCGCCCTGGGCGACGCCGGGGACCAGGTGGCCGTGCGGTTCGTACCCGGGGACTTCCGGGGGCAGCGGCTGCCCGTACCCCGTCGACGGCGCCTGTCCGTCCCACTGCTGCTGGGGATACGGCTGGTGCTGGTGCGGATGCTGGTACGCGTTCGGGTGCCGCTGCGGGTACGCGGCGTTCGGGTCGTACCACCCCTGCTGCTGCGGCTGCTGGTGATAGGGGTCCGGGGCCGCCTCATACCCCTCGTACGGCTGGTTGCTCATCGCTC
This sequence comes from Streptomyces caeni, assembly GCF_042678285.1. Taxonomy (NCBI): domain Bacteria; kingdom Bacillati; phylum Actinomycetota; class Actinomycetes; order Kitasatosporales; family Streptomycetaceae; genus Streptomyces; species Streptomyces caeni. The sequence continues at coordinate 38,703 of NZ_JBHUDX010000128.1, read as the reverse complement.
ATCCTCCTGCGAACGGCGGGAGCACCTCGACCGTGCCGCCGTCGGCCAGCCGTACCGTCTCGTGCTCGCGGGTCCCGACGGGTTCCCCGTCGACGAGGAAGGAGCATCGTTGCAGAACGCGGACGAGTTCGCCGGGGTGCCGCTCGCGGACCGTCGCGAGCGCCTCGGCCAGCGTGCCCGCGTCGTACGGCTCCTCGGCGACCCCGGCGGCCGCCTTGGCCGCGGCCCAGTAGCGCACCGTGCCCTTTGCCATCTGCTTCCTCAACTCCGTCGTCGTGAACACCGCCAGGCTAGCCTCCCGGGCGGGACGGGGAGGCACGGTCACCGGGTGTCACGGCGTTCGGCCCCGGGGTCCCGGCCCACCGCTCCGGCGGACAGCCACCGTCCGATCCGTGCCACCAGTTCCCCGTCGCTGGCGTGCTCGGCGTGGCCCATGCCCTGCTCCAGCCACAGTTCGGCGTGGCCTGGGGCGGCGTCCGCCAGCATCCGGGGGTGGTCCAGGGGGAAGTAGCCGTCCCGGTCGCCGTGCACGATCAGCAGCGGCGTGGGGGCGATCAGCGGAACCGACTCGACCGGGGACGCCGGTACGGGGTCCCAGTCGCGGTGGTGGATCCGGGTGCGCAGCCCGTAGCGGCCCACCAGGCGGCCCGCGGGCCGGGTCACCAGCCAGTGCAGCCGCCGCATGGGGGCCGTGCCGCGGTAGAACCAGCGGGCCGGCGCGCTCACCGAGACGACGGCGTCCGTACCCGCCTCCGCGCGCCCCTCGTGCTCCGGCACGCAAAACGCGGCCGGCCGGGACGGCCGTGCGGACGGGAGGGAGACCGCGGACGACCCGTACAGCGCGGCGTGCCGCAGCGCCACGGAGCCGCCCATGGAGAAGCCGACCGTGGCCACGCGCGTGTGCCCCAGCTCACGTGCCCAGCGCACCGCCGCCGCCAGGTCGTACACCTCGCGGTCGCCGACCGTCGACCGTCCCCCCGACGCCCCGTGCCCGCGGAAGGAGAACGTGACCACCGCCCCGTAGCGCGCGAGGACGCCCGCCACCCGGCGGACATGGGGCCGCTCCAGATCGCCGGTGAAGCCGTGCGCGACGACGATCGCAAGATCCTTCAGATGGCCGGAGGGTGTACACGCGGTGTCGTATACGGCGGATCCCGGATCGTATGCGGCGTCGATGGCGACGCCGTCGGCCGTGCGCAGAAAGGTGCGTACGCGCCCGCGAAGGGCCGTCTCGCAGTGCGGACGAAGCGTGGATCCCGCCACACGACCTGCCGGACCAGTGCTCATGTGGGCTATTCTCCTGTGTATGAGGACTCGGGCAGCGTAGCCCCCGGGTCCTTTTGTGCTTTCGGGAGCGTTGTATACGAAGCGGGAAACCGCAGGTGTACCGGGCCGTCGATCGCGCAGCGGGTCCACCGGATCCGCACCGTACGAAGCAGTGCCGCATACGTCCTCGCAGGGACCGAGGAGGAACCAGACGTTATGGGCGAGCCAACCGTGCACGGACGCGAGACGACCAAGGCAGGTGGGGCGCGATGAGCTCTCTGCTGCTCCTGACCAACGCTCTTCAGCCGTCGACGGAGGTGCTTCCCGCCCTCGGCCTGCTTCTGCACAGCGTGCGAGTGGCTCCGGCGGAAGGCCCGGCCCTCGTCGACACCCCCGGCGCCGACGTCATCCTCATCGACGGGCGGCGTGATCTCCCCCAGGTGCGCAGCCTGTGCCAGCTGCTGCGCTCCACCGGGCCCGGCTGCCCGCTCGTCCTGGTCGTCACCGAGGGCGGTCTCGCGGCCGTCACCGCCGACTGGGGCATCGACGACGTCCTGCTGGACACCGCGGGTCCGGCCGAGGTGGAGGCCCGTCTGCGCCTGGCCATGGGCCGCCAGCAGATCGTGAACGACGACTCCCCCATGGAGATCCGCAACGGCGATCTGTCGGTCGACGAGGCGACCTACAGCGCCAAGCTCAAGGGGCGTGTGCTCGATCTCACCTTCAAGGAGTTCGAGCTGCTGAAGTACCTCGCGCAGCACCCGGGCCGCGTCTTCACCCGCGCCCAGCTGCTGCAGGAGGTCTGGGGCTACGACTACTTCGGCGGTACCCGCACGGTCGACGTCCACGTACGGCGGCTGCGCGCCAAACTCGGGCCCGAGCACGAGTCGCTGATCGGCACCGTCCGGAACGTCGGCTACCGGTTCGTCACCCCCGAGAAGGTGGAGCGGGCAGCCGACGAGGCGAAGGCCAAGGCGGCCCGGGCGAGGGCGGAGGACGAGGGCCCGACGGCACCGGTGTCCGCACCCGAGGTCACAGCTGAGGCATAGAACGCCGTACGCCCTGCCCAGAGGCAGTCCATCCGCGTAGACTCCGCCGCGTGGCCAAGGTGACTCGGGACGATGTGGCGCGACTCGCGGGAACTTCCACCGCTGTCGTGAGCTACGTCATCAACAACGGACCCCGGCCGGTCGCCCCGGCCACGCGCGAGCGTGTCCTCGCCGCGATCAAGGAGCTGGGGTACCGGCCCGACCGGGTCGCCCAGGCCATGGCGTCGCGGCGCACGGACCTCATAGGCATGATCGTGCCGGACGCGCGCCAGCCCTTCTTCGGGGAGATGACGCACGCGGTCGAGCAGGCCGCCGCCGAGCGCGGGAAGATGGTGCTCGTCGGCAACACCGACTACGTGGCCGAGCGCGAGGTCCACTATCTGCGGGCCTTCCTCGGCATGCGCGTCGCCGGGCTGATCCTGGTCAGCCACGCGCTCAACGACCACGCCGCCGCCGAGATCGAGGCGTGGGACGCCCGGGTGGTGCTGCTGCACGAGCGGCCCGAGGCGATCGACGACGTCGCCGTCGTCACGGACGACCTCGGGGGCGCCGAGCTCGCCGTCCGCCACCTCCTGGAGCACGGCCACCCGTACGTCGCCTGTGTGGGCGGCACCGCCCAGACCCCGGCGGTCGGCGACCCCGTCTCCGACCACGTCGAGGGCTGGCGGCGCGCTATGCGGGAGGCCGGCATCTCCACGGAGGGCCGGCTCTTCGAGGCACCGTACAACCGCTACGACGCCTACCGGGTGGGCCTGGAGCTGCTGTCCGGCCCGAACCGTCCGCCGGCCATCTTCTGCTCCACGGACGACCAGGCGATCGGCATGCTGCGCGCCGCGCGCGAGCTGCGCATCGACGTGCCGGGCGAGCTGGCCGTGGCCGGCTTCGACGACGTCAAGGAGGCGGCGCTCACCGATCCGCCGCTCACCACGGTCGCCTCGGACCGCCCGGCGATGGCCCGGTCGGCCGTCGACCTCGTCCTGGACGACGGCCTGCGGGTGGCGGGATCACGCCGCGAACGGGTGAAGCTGTTCCCCTCACGGCTCGTGGTGCGCGGGTCCTGCGGCTGCGAGGACTGACCGGGACCGTCGTCCCCGTTCTCCCTCGTTGCTTCCTCCCTGTCTCCCCCCTGCTTCCTCCCTGCTTCCCCGTCCTCCCTCGGCCGGGACGGGCCCCGATGCGCCCTTATATCGGGCATACACGGTTCTGTCGGGCTTCTCAGGGGTGACTCAGGAAGCTCTCATGATCACGGGACACTCTCTATGCATGACCGACAGCTTCCGCCGCAGCGGCGAGTACGAGTACCCCCAGGGTGACGGACAGCAGGCGGATCCCCCCCTGCAGCCGGTGTATCCCCGGCAGCAGCACGCCTCCTCGCCGGTGAACCCGGAGTGGCCGGCCCCGTCGGCGCACCAGCCGGGCGACCGCGGAGACGGCGGCGCGGGTATGGCTTCGCCCACCGCCCCCGTGGGGCCGGCGGCTCCCGCCCCGACGAAGCGCGCCAAGGGCCCGCTCGCCCTCCTGGCCGCCGTGGCGATCGTCGCCGCGGCCATAGGCGGCGGCACGGCCTACGGCATCCAGGAACTGACCGGCAAGGACACGGTCGCCTCCAGCTCCACCAGCACCGCCGTGGTGCCCTCCAGCCTGAAGGGCACGGTGACCGGCGTCGCCAAGGCGGTCACCCCGAGCATCGTGGAGGTCAGCGCCTCCTCCGCCGCCGCCGGCGACTCGACCGGCTCCGGCGTCATCGTCACGGGCGACGGTGAGATCATCACCAACAACCACGTCGTCTCCGGTGCCTCCTCGGTCAAGGTGAGGACGAGCGACGGCAGGTCCTACACCGCGCGGGTCGTCGGCACCGACAGCAAGAAGGACCTGGCGCTGATCAAGCTGGAGAACGCCTCCGGCCTGAAGACCGCCACGCTCGGCGACTCCGACGGCATCCGGGTCGGCGACCAGGTCGTCGCCATCGGCTCCCCCGAGGGGCTGACCGGCACCGTGACCAGCGGAATCGTCTCCGCCCTCGACCGCGACGTCACCGTCTCGACCGACGAGAACCAGGGCCAGGGCGCGGACGGCCAGTGGCCGTTCGAGTTCCGCGGCCGGCAGTTCAACGGCGACACGGGCTCGTCCACGACGACGTACAAGGCGATCCAGACGGACGCGTCCCTCAACCCGGGCAACTCCGGCGGCGCCCTGATCGACATGAACGGCAACGTCATCGGCATCAACTCGGCGATGTACTCGGCCGCCTCGAACTCGACCTCGTCGAGCGCCGGCAGCGTCGGCCTCGGCTTCGCCATCCCGATCAACACCGTCAAGGCCGACCTGGCGAAACTGCGCTCCGGCTCCCAGAGCTGAACGGGCGCCCGTCGGGCCACTGGTAAAGGAGGACGTCATGATCAAGCAGGTGCTGCACGAGTCGACCGCTCCCGTCGGACCCGCCGGGGTCTCCCTGGCCCTGGCCGTCGCGTACGAACTCCACACGCCGGTGATCCGCGCGCCGGAACCGCTCGAACTGCGCGCCCCCGTCCCCCGTACACCGGAGGTCGCGGTCCCGCAGCTGATGGGCCTGCGGACCACCGCCGCGCGCCCCCGCCGCCGCAAGGTGCCGCTGCACCGGCTCACCGCGGCGCTGGGCTGAGCCGCCCGCCCCTGCCGGGGCCTCCCGGCGGCGCACGCGCCGCTGGTCCGTCCGGGGCGGAATCCCCGGCGGCGGCCCCCGCCCCGCCCTTTCCGCCCCCGCCAGGAAACATGCGAGGCTGAATGCGTTCAGCCCGCCCACCGCACCTCGAGGAACTCCACACCCATGAGCCCCGCCGAAGGCGACCGTGAACCCCAACGCATCCTGATCGTCGACGACGAGCCGGCGGTGCGCGAAGCACTCCAGCGCAGCCTCGCCTTCGAGGGCTACGACACCGAGGTCGCCGTGGACGGCGCGGACGCCCTGGAGAAGGCCACGGCGTACCAGCCCGACCTGGTCGTCCTCGACATCCAGATGCCCCGCATGGACGGCCTCACCGCGGCCCGCCGGATGCGCGGGGCGGGCACCACCACCCCCATCCTCATGCTCACGGCCCGCGACACGGTCGGCGACCGCGTCACCGGACTCGACGCCGGGGCGGACGACTACCTGGTCAAGCCGTTCGAACTGGACGAACTGTTCGCCCGTATCCGGGCCCTCCTGCGCCGCAGCTCGTACGCGGCCGCGGCGGTCGGCGCGCAGGAGGACGAGGCACTGACCTTCGCCGACCTGCGCATGGACCTGGCGACGCGCGAGGTCACGCGGGGCGGGCGGGCGGTGGAGCTGACCCGGACCGAGTTCACGCTCCTGGAGATGTTCATGGCACATCCGAGGCAGGTGCTGACACGTGAGCAGATCCTGAAGGCGGTCTGGGGCTTCGACTTCGAGCCGTCGTCGAACTCACTCGACGTGTACGTGATGTATCTGCGCCGCAAGACCGAGGCGGGCGGCGAGCCGCGGCTCGTGCACACGGTGCGCGGCGTGGGCTACGTCCTGCGGCAGGGCGGCACCGAGTGATCAAACGGTTCCGGTCCCTGCCGCTGCGCTCCCGGCTGGCCCTGCTGGTGGCGGCGGCGGTGGCGTTCGGCGTGGCGGCGGTCTCGCTGAGCTGCTGGTTCATCGTGCAGGGCAAGCTGTATGAGCAGGTGGACAGGGACCTGAAGAACGCGAGTGGCCCCGTCCGCCAGGTGGGCCTCGTCAACGTCCTGAGCAACTGCACCACCAATCCCTCACCGCCGGACGACCGGGGACCGCAGCCCACCACCTACTACATCCAGATCGTCAGCGCCCGGGGCAAACCGTGTGTCTTCCCGACCTCGGCGGGTCTCGTCGAGGTCACCGGCGACGACACCGGTATCGCCAAGAACCCCGGCCGGAACGTGGAAACCTTCCACAACAGCGCCGACAGCAGGGGCAACCCGGTGCGGGTGCTGACGTCCCCCCTGACCAGCCAGGGTCCGGAGGGCCTGCAGCTGTACTCCGACTACGCCCTGCTGGTGGCGTATCCGCTCAGGGACACCGACCGGACCCTCGACGACCTCGCCCTGCTCCTCCTGGTCGTCTCCGGCGTGGGAGTCGTGGGCGCCGGGGCCGCCGGCCTGGCCGTGGCCCGTGCGGGCCTGCGCCCGGTCGACAAGCTCACGGAGGCGGTCGAGCACATCGCCCGCACCGAGGACCTGACGACCCGCATCCCGGTGGACGAGGACAGCGAGGACGAGATCGCCCGTCTCTCCCGCTCGTTCAACTCGATGACCTCCGCGCTGGCGAGCTCCCGCGACCTGCAGCAGCAGCTCATCGCGGACGCGGGCCACGAACTGCGCACCCCGCTCACCTCGCTGCGCACCAACATCGAGCTCCTCACCCGCAGCGAGGAGATGGGCCGCCCCCTGCCCGCGGCGGACCGCAAGGCGCTGCTGGCGTCCGTGACGGCCCAGATGACGGAACTCGCGTCGCTGATCGGCGACCTGCAGGAGCTGTCACGTCCGGAGCAGGGCCAGCACACCGGCAGGGTGCAGGTGCTGGCGTGGCAGGGCATCGTGGAATCCGCACTGCGCCGCGCCCGGCTGCGCGGCCCGGAGCTGACGATCACGGCGGACCTGCGGCCCTGGTACGTGCGGGCCGAGCCGTCCGCACTGGAGCGGGCGGTCGTGAACATCCTGGACAACGCGGTCAAGTTCAGCCCCGACGGCGGCGCCGTCGAGGTCGCGCTGGTGGACGGTGTCCTGACGGTCCGCGATCACGGCCCCGGCATCGCTGCCGAGGAACTCCCACATGTCTTCGACCGCTTCTGGCGTTCCCCGTCGGCCCGCGCCCTGCCCGGCTCCGGCCTCGGCCTGTCCATCGTGGCGCGCACCGTCCAGCAAGCGGGCGGCGAGGTGTCCCTGACACCGGCGGAGGGCGGCGGCACGGTGGCGACGGTCCGCCTGCCGGGGGCTCCTACTCCGCCGCCGGAGACGACGCGGGCGGACCG
>NZ_JBHUDX010000128.1:0-31390 GCF_042678285.1 Streptomyces caeni | reverse complement strand
CCGCTCATCGCGCGGCCGTCACCGCGCGCGGTCGCCGCGGGCGGTCACCGCACCACCGTGATCCGGTCCGCCGTCGGTACCGGGTACGGCGCGGTGGCCGACGAGTGGGCCGTCAGGTAGGCCTCGAAGGCCGCGAGGTCGTCGCCGCCGACCAGGACGCCCGTGCCCTTGCCCAGTTCCGCGAAGCCGTCGCCGCCGCCCGCGAGGAAGGAGTTGACGGCGACGCGGTAGGTGGCGGCCGGGTCGATCGGCGAGCCGTTCAGCCTCACGGAGTCCACGACCACGCGCGCGGCGCCCGACTTCGTCAGGTCCAGGGTGTAGGTCAGGCCCCCGGACACCTGCAGGATCTTCGGCGAGGCCTCGTTCACGCCGCTGACCTGCTGCTGCAGCGCCGCGATCAGCTGGGCGCCGGTGAGGTCGAGCAGGTTCACGGTGTTGGAGAACGGCTGGACCGTGTACGCCTCGCCGTACGTCACCACTCCGTCGCCCTCGCCTCCGCTCGCCGTGTAGGTGAGCGGTGCGCGGATGCCGCCCGGGTTCATGAGCGCGAGGTCCGCGCCGGGGTCCACGGACTTGGCGTACGCCAGCTGGGCGTCCGCGATCAGGTCGCCGAGCGGCGACTCGGTGCCGGTGTTGCCGATCTCCCCCGCGATGTAGCCGATGGGCCGGGAGGCGACGGGCGCGGCGCGCGTCTTCCACTTCGTGACCAGGTCCGTCATGTCGGGGGCCTTGGCGACGTCCCGGGTGACCACGTGGTTGGCGGACCTGACGGCCGTACGGGCGATGTCACCGGTCCAGCGGTCGTACGTCAGCGTCGTGTCCGTGTACAGCCGGCCGAACGAGGAGGCCGAGGTCACCATGCGGGGGCGGCCCGCCGGGTCGTTGATCGTACACACGTACGCCTGGTGGGTGTGACCGGTGACCAGCGCGTCCACCGCCGGGGTGACGTGCTTGGCGATGTCGACGATCGGACCGGAGATGCCGTCGCCGGCTCCGGGGCTGTCGCAGTCGTAGTTGTAGGCGCTCGACGCGGGGGCCCCGCCCTCGTGGATCAGCGCGACGATCGACTGCACGCCCTGCCGCTGGAGCACCTTGGCGTACTTGTTGATGGTCTCGACCTCGTCGCCGAACTTCAGGCCCTTGACGCCCTCGGCGGAGACGATGTTCGGGGTGCCCTCCAGCGTCACGCCGATGAAGCCGACCTTGACGCCGTGCTTCTTCCAGACCCAGTAGGGCTTGAGGATGGGCCGGCCGGTCTTCTCGTCCGTCACGTTCGCGGCGAGGTAGGGGAAGTTCGCTCCCTGGAACGTCTCGCCGTCGTCGTAGCAGCCGTCCTTCGGGTGACAGCCGCCGTTCTGCAGCCGGGCCAGTTCGAGGGCGCCCTCGTCGAACTCGTGGTTGCCGACGCTGGTGACGTCCAGGTGCAGCTTGTTGAGCGCGTCAATGGTGGGCTCGTCGTGGAACAGCCCGGAGATCAGCGGCGAGGCGCCGACCATGTCGCCGGCGCCGGCCGTGACGGAGTACGGGTGGCCGGCTCGCGCCTGCCGCAGATGCGTGGCCAGGTACTCGACGCCGCCCGCGTCGATGGTCTTGGTGGTGCCGTCCTCCTCGTGCTCGGTGACCCGCCCCGAGGAGCCGGCCGGCGGCTCCAGATTGCCGTGCAGGTCGTTGAAGGACAGCAGTTGCACATCCTGGTAGCGGCCCGGGTACCCGTGCCCGTGGCCCGGCCCGCCCCCGTGGGCGTCGGCCGGCAGCGCCGTCATCAGGGCGCCCGCGGTGGCGAGGCCCGCGGCGGCCCCGAGGATGCGGTGAAGAGGTCTGAGCCGGAAGGTCGGCGGCATGTGCCCCCCTGTGTCGTGTCCTGTGTCGTGTCAAAGAGCGTGCCGAGACGGTCGTTCGCGCAGCCTAGGGTCAACGCGCGTAGCGCAACAGGGGGTTAGGGGTTACGAGCAGGTTGCCGTTGCCTCCCGTTTCCGGGGTCCGCCCCGTACCCTCGTACCCATGACCAGCGACGACACCGCCCGCCCGGCATCGCCCCGCTCCATCGAGACCGTCAGCGCGCTCTCCCCCGGCCAGGCCGAGGCGGTGCTCGCGCTGCTCGCGGAGGCCGCCCGGGTGGACGGGCAGCAGGCCGTGTCCGAGCAGGGGCGGCTGCAGTTGCGGGGCGGCGAGCGGGAGGGCGTGTCGCATCTGCTGCTGACGGTCGACGGCGCACTCGTCGGATACGCGCAACTGGAGGACACCGACCCGGTGGAGGCCCCCGCCGCCGAGCTGGTCGTGCACCCCTCGCACCGCGGCCACGGGCACGGCCGCGCCCTGGGCTCCGCGCTCCTGGCCGTCTCCGGCAAGCGGCTGCGGGTGTGGGCGCACGGCGGCCACCCCGCGGCCCGGCACCTCGCGCAGGTCCTCGGTCTCACCCTGTTCCGCGAACTGCGCCAGATGCGCTGCCCGTTGACCGGCATCGACCTGCCCGAGCCCACGCTGCCCGAGGGGGTCACCGTACGCACCTTCGTGCCCGGCCGGGACGACGCGGCCTGGCTCGCCGTCAACGCCGAGGCGTTCGCCCACCATCCGGAGCAGGGCTCCCTCACCCAGCGCGACCTCGACGACCGTATGTCCGAGCCGTGGTTCGACCCTCGCGGCTTCTTCCTCGCGGAGCGCCGGGGCGAGCAGGGCCCCGAGCTGATCGGCTTCCACTGGACCAAGGTCCACGCCGAGATGGGGGTCCCCCCGGCCGAGCGAAACCGAGACTCGGGGAGGATCGGCGAGGTGTACGTCCTCGGCGTCCGTCCCGGCGCCCAGGGCGGCGGGCTGGGCCGCGCCCTCACCGCGATCGGCCTGCGGCACCTGGCCGCCCAGGGCCTGCCGACCGCGATGCTGTACGTCGACGCGGACAACAAGGCGGCGCTCAGCGTGTACGAGCGGCTGGGCTTCACCACCCACGAGACCGATCTGATGTACCGGACGGAGACCTGAGCGGCAAGCCCGAGCGGACGCCTGAGGGACCCGGGCGCCCGGCGGCCCGGGACGGCGCATACACTCCCCCTCCGGGCCAGCCCCGGGGCGGCGGCTCCCGGCCGACCTCCGCGGGACCCTCCCCGCTATCCCGCACGTCATGTCGCCGTAACCATTGATTCAGACGGGCTTGCGACGCTCGGTCAATGAATGCCGCCGTGCCAGAGCCCTCGCCGCCCCCCGACCAGGGTGCCGGCGGGCAGCGCGGGCGTTTCTTCGCCGCGCTGCCGCCCGCTCTCTCCGACGCGCCCGTCACCCGGTCGGCGCGGAAGAATGGGTTCATGAGCCAGCAGAACGCCCAGGCACAGGCCCACCCGTCCCCGGCCGCCCCGCGTGACGCGGAGCCCGCGGGTCGCGCGCCCCTGCAGAATCAGCAGCAGCCGTCCGTGGGGTCCATCGCCGCGCACCGCCCCCACACCAGGGGCCCGGCGGTCTCGGACCTGGACCCCGACCTCGACGCGGACCTCGACGGGTACGAGGAGGCGGAGGGCGACCGGCTTCCCCAGGGCCGCTTCCTGGACCGGGAGCGCAGCTGGCTGCAGTTCAACGAGCGCGTGCTCGAACTGGCGGAAGACCCCGACACGCCCCTCCTGGAGCGGGCGAAGTTCCTCGCGATCTTCGCCGGCAACCTGGACGAGTTCTTCATGGTCCGGGTGGCCGGCCTCAAGCGCCGCATCGCCACCGGTGTCGCCACCCGGTCGGCCTCCGGCCTCCAGCCCCGCGAGGTGCTGGAGATGATCTGGGCCCGCTCCCGCGAGCTCATGGCCCGGCATGCGGCCTGTTTCCACGAGGACGTCGCCCCCGCGCTCGTGGAGGAGGGCATCCACCTGGTCCGCTGGAACGAGCTGACCGAGAAGGAGCAGGCCCGCCTGTTCACCCTCTTCCGCCAGCAGATCTTCCCGGTCCTCACCCCGCTGGCCGTCGACCCCGCGCACCCCTTCCCGTACATCTCGGGGCTCTCGCTCAATCTCGCAGTCGTGGTGCGCAACCCGGTCTCCGGCCACCGCCACTTCGCGCGCGTCAAGGTGCCGCCGCTGCTCTCCCGCTTCCTGGAGGCGTCCCCGCAGCGGTACGTCCCCATCGAGGACGTCATCGCCGCGCATCTGGAGGAGCTGTTCCCGGGCATGGAGGTCCTGGAGCACCACACGTTCCGGATCACCCGCAACGAGGACCTGGAGGTCGAGGAGGACGACGCCGAGAACCTGCTGCAGGCCCTGGAGAAGGAGCTGATGCGGCGCCGCTTCGGGCCGCCGGTGCGGCTGGAGGTCGAGGAGTCCATCGACCGGTACGTCCTGGACCTGCTCGTGCGCGAGCTGAAGATCTCCGAGGCCGAGGTGTACCCGCTGCCGGGCCCCCTGGACCTCACCGGCCTGTTCGGCATAGCGAACCTCGACCGGCCCGAGCTGAAGTACCCGAAGTTCGTCGCCGGCACCCACCGCGACCTCGCGGAGGTCGAGTCGGCCTCCCCGCCCGACATATTCGCCGCGCTGCGGGAGCGCGACGTACTGCTGCACCACCCGTACGACTCCTTCTCGACCTCCGTGCAGGCGTTCCTGGAGCAGGCGGCCGCCGACCCGGACGTGCTCGCCATCAAGCAGACGCTGTACCGGACCTCGGAGACCTCGCCGATCGTCGACGCGCTCATCGACGCCGCCGAGTCCGGCAAGCAGGTCCTCGTGCTGGTCGAGATCAAGGCCCGCTTCGACGAGCAGGCGAACATCAAGTGGGCCCGCAAGCTGGAGGAGGCGGGCTGCCATGTCGTCTGGGGGCTCGTCGGGCTGAAGACGCACTGCAAGCTGTCGCTGGTCGTGCGGCAGGAGGGGGACACGCTCCGCCGCTACAGCCACGTCGGCACCGGCAACTACCACCCGAAGACCGCACGCCTGTACGAGGACCTGGGGCTGCTGACCGCCGATCCGCAGGTCGGCGCGGACCTGTCCGACCTCTTCAACAGGCTGTCGGGATACTCGCGCCGCGAGACCTACCGCCGGCTGCTGGTCGCCCCCAAGTCCCTGCGTGACGGTCTGGTCTCGCGGATCACCAAGGAGATCCAGCACCACCGTGCCGGCCGCCCCGCGTACGTGCGCATCAAGGTCAACTCGATGGTGGACGAGGCGATCGTCGACGCCCTCTACCGGGCCTCACAGGCCGGCGTCCCGGTCGACGTGTGGGTGCGCGGCATCTGCGCGGTGCGCCCGGGCGTCCCCGGCCTGTCCGAGAACATGCGCGTGCGGTCCGTCCTCGGCCGCTTCCTCGAACACTCCCGCGTCTTCGCCTTCGGCAACGGCGGCGAGCCCGAGGTGTGGATCGGCAGCGCAGACATGATGCACCGCAACCTCGACCGTCGTATCGAGGCACTCGTCAGGGTGACCGACCCGGCCCACCGGGCGGCCCTCAACCGGCTCCTGGAGACCGGCATGTCCGACGCCACGGCCTCCTGGCACCTGGGCGAGGACGGCGAGTGGACCCGGCACGCCACCGACGCGGACGGCCAGCCCCTGCGGAACATCCAGGAGATGCTCATAGACGCCCGGAGGCGCCGGCGTGGCACAGCAACACCTTGATCCCCCCACCGGGCCCGCGTCCGGGCCCGTGGCCGGCGAGGCCGTCGCGGACTACCTGCGGAGCCAGGCCACGGAGTTCCTCCGGTCGCTGCGGCAGCACCGGGAGACCGGCGCCGACGGGGCCGGCGCCGCACGGGCGAGGACAAGGTCGGGGGAGGGCGGCGCGGAGGAATCCGGCGACGCGGCACGCGCGCTGCGCCGCTCGGCCCGCCGCATCAGCGGCACACTGCACACCTTCCGCCCCCTGCTCGACGCCGACTGGTCCGAACGGATGCGCCCGGAACTCGCCTGGCTGTCGGGCACGCTGGCCCGTGAACACGCCTACGCCGCCCGGCTCGACCGGCTGCTCTTCGCGCTGCACCGGCTGTCGGGCTCCCCGGTCCTGCCCGCGCAGTCGACGCGTGCGGCGGACTCCGCAGGCGGCGGCCCGCGCGCCCAGCTCACCGCGCCGGACCGCGGCAGCCTGACCGTCGGCGCTGCCAAGGCCGGCGCGCTTCTGGAGCGCCAGCTGACCCTGGCCCGCACCCGCGCCCACTCCGCGGCCCTGCAGGCGCTCGGGTCGAGCCGCTTCCACGCGGTGGCCGACAGCGTCGCCCTCCTGGCCAGCGAGGTTCCGCTCACCCCGGCCGCGGCCACCGCCGATCTGCACCCCCTGGCCGCAGCCGCCGAGGAGCGGCTGGACGACGCGATCGCCGCGCTGCCGCTGGTCACCGCGGGGCACCCGTACAACGCGGAGGCCCTGATCCACGGCCTGTCCCCCGATCCGGCCCCGCACCCGCAGGACGCCCCCTGGCACCAGGTGCGGCTGCTGCTGCGGCTGCACCGCTACGCCCGCGAGGTGCTGGACGGCGAGCACGGCGGGCACTCGGATCCCGGCGGGCGGCTGCCGGCGGCGGGCCAGGCGCTGAACCGGCACCGGGACGCCTCCGAGGCGGCCGCCGCGGCGGCCGCGGCGGCGCGCACCCCGCGCATCGCCCCGGCGACGGCGTACGCGCTCGGCGTTCTGCACGCCGACCAGCGCCACGAGGTGGAGGCGGCCCGCTTCGCCTTCCAGCAGTCGTGGCAGAAGCAGGTGGTGCCCACCCGCTGAACGGGCCCGGCGAAGTCCCACCGGCCTCCCTCAAGCTCTCATCCACGTGCGAGGGGAGTGAGGAGCCATGAGCACCCGATGAGCGACGACACCATCCGCGCGGCGGGCTGCGTCCTGTGGCGCCGCTCCCCCGTAGACGGTGAGCTGGAGATATGTCTGGTTCACCGGCCGAAGTACGACGACTGGTCCCACCCCAAGGGCAAGCTCAAGCGCTGCGAGGACGCGCTCACGGGGGCGCTGCGGGAGGTCGGGGAGGAGACGGGGTACCTCGCCGTGCCGGGCGCGCCCCTGCCCACCGTCCACTACGAGGCGCAGGGACGCCCCAAGCAGGTCCGCTACTGGGCGGCCGAGGCGGCGGGCGGTTCCTTCACCCCGAACCGCGAGGTCGACCGCGTGCTCTGGCTCCCGCCGGCCGCGGCGCGCAGGTGTTCGACCCAGTCCCGCGACCGGGACCTGGTGGACGCCCTGCTGAACGCGCTCGACCCGAGGTGATCCCCGCGCGAGGGCGCGCGGAACGACACGGAAGGCACCCGGTCCCCACAGGGAGCGCGCGGCGCCCTCCGTACGACCGCCCACGGCCCGCATCCGGCCGAAACCGCAGCTCGTCCGCCCTGCCGCGGCCAAGCCCGCCGGAATGTCCCCGTGTCCGAGACGTAAGCCTTCCGTGACCTAACCACACCGTCCGCAGGGGTTCACCTTCCGTTCATTTTCGACCATCGGCCGCTTCACCTGTTCTGCCTAATTTCGGCCTTACCCGGTGCGAAGCACGCATGAAGGCGTGCGAAGCACTTCCCCGTTCACAGCGGCCCCCGACCGGGCCGACCACACTTCGCACGCCGCCCCAGGTCGGCGGCTCCTGGAAGGAACTCCCGAAAGTGAAGCTTCAGCGCAAGAACCGGCTTCGCGCCCTTTCCCTCGGTGCTGTCGCCGTCTCCGGCGCCCTGGCCCTGACGGCGTGCGGCTCCGATGACACGGGCAAGGACAACGGCTCGAGCGGATCGGCCACCGCCTCCAGCAACTCGTCCATCAAGTGCGACGACGCCAAGGGGCAGCTGCAGGCGGCCGGCTCCACCGCGCAGAAGAACGCGATCGACGCGTGGGTGAAGCAGTACACCCAGGCGTGCAAGGGCGTACAGATCAACTACAACGCCAACGGCTCCGGTGCCGGCATCACGAACTTCCTGCAGGGCCAGACCGCCTTCGCCGGCTCGGACTCCCCGCTGAAGCCCGAGGAGATCACCGAGTCGAAGAAGGTCTGCACCGGCGGCCAGGCCATCGACCTGCCGATGGTCGGCGGCCCGATCGCGGTCGGCTACAACGTGCCGGGTGTCGACACCCTGGTCCTCGACGCCAAGACCCTCTCGGGGATCTTCGACGGCAAGATCACCAAGTGGAACGACAAGGCCATCGCGGCGCTGAACCCGGGCGCGAAGCTGCCCGACCTCAAGATCCAGGCGTTCCACCGTTCGGACGAGTCCGGCACCACGGACAACTTCACCAAGTACCTCAAGGCCGCCGGCGAGTGGTCCTACGAGGGCGGCAAGAGCTGGCAGGCCAAGGGCGGCCAGTCCGCGCAGGGCTCCTCCGGCCTGGCCGCGCAGGTGAAGCAGACCGCGGGCGCCATCTCGTACTTCGAGCTCTCCTACGCCGCCGACGGCATGAAGACGGTCGACATCAAGACGGCCGCCGCCCAGCCGGTCAAGGCCACCACGGACAACGCCTCCAAGGCCATCGGCGCGGCCAAGGTCGTCGGTACCGGCAAGGACCTGGCCCTGAAGTTCGACTACAACCCGACCACCGAGGGCGCGTACCCGATCACCCTGGTGACGTACGAGATCGCCTGCGACAAGGGCAACAAGGCCGACACCCTCCCGACGGTGAAGTCCTTCCTCGGTTACATCGCCTCCGAGGACGGCCAGAAGCTGCTGTCCGAGGCCGGCTACGCCCCGCTCCCCACCGAGGTCGCCACCAAGGTCCGCGAGACCATCGCAAGCCTGAGCTGACATGAATACGCGGTCCGCTCCCGTCGGGAGCGGACCGCACCGTCCGGTGCACCGCCGCCTGGAGCCGCAGTCCGCTGTGGCTCCGCAGACCGGAGATCCCCATGAACATATCAACACAGAACACCGAAGCGCCGCCCCCGACCTCCCAGCCTCCCGTGGCCGAGCAGAAGCGCGCGAGCCGCGGCGCCACCCGTCCCGGAGACCGGGTCTTCCTCGGTCTGTCCCGTGGGTCGGGCATCTTCCTGCTGGTGGTCATGGCCGCGATCGCGGCCTTCCTCGCCTACCGCGCGTCCCTCGCCATCAGCAAGGACCACGGCAACTTCCTGACCACCTTCGAGTGGAACACCAGCATCACACCGCCGGTCTTCGGCATCGCGGTGCTGGCCTTCGGCACGGTCGTCTCCTCGATCATCGCCATGGCCCTCGCGGTCCCGGTCGCGGTGGGCATCGCGCTGTTCATCACGCACTACGCGCCGCGCCGGCTGTCCGGCCCCATCGCCTACGTGATCGACCTGCTCGCCGCCGTGCCGTCCATCGTGTACGGCCTGTGGGGCGCCCTGGTCCTCGTACCGCACCTGGACGGGCTGTTCGGCTGGCTGGACGAGTACCTCGGCTGGACCGGCATCTTCACGTGGCAGGGAGGCGCTCCGCGCTCGCTGCTCACCGTCGGCATCCTGCTCGCGATCATGATCCTCCCGATCATCACCAACGTGAGCCGGGAGGTCTTCCGGCAGGTCCCGCAGATGCACGAGGAGGCGGCACTCGCTCTCGGCGCCACGCGCTGGGAGGTCATCCGCATGGCCGTCCTCCCGTTCGGCCGCTCCGGTGTGATCTCCGCGTCGATGCTGGGCCTGGGCCGCGCCCTCGGCGAGACCATGGCGGTCGCCACGGTCCTCTCGCCGACCTTCGACATCCAGGCCAGCCTGCTCGACCCGGGCGGCGGCACCTTCGCGCAGAACATCGCCAGCAAGTTCGGCGAGGCCACGCCCCTGGGCCGTGACGCGCTCATCGCCTCCGGTCTCGTCCTCTTCGTCATCACCCTGCTGGTCAACGCCGCGGCACGCATGATCATCGCCCGCCGCAAGGAGTACTCGGGGGCCAACGCATGAGCACCGCAGCCGTCAGCCACAAGCGCACGAGCACCCTGCGCGGTGCCACCCTGCCGAAGTGGACCCCGTGGGTGACCGCCGCGGGCTCCCTCGCCCTCGGCGCCGGCATCGGCCTGGCCGCCGGCCTCGGCAGCAGGATCCAGTGGGGCCTGATCGCCGCGGCCCTCTTCGTCCTGGGCACCTACGCCGTCGCCGCGCGCGTCGAGGGACGCCGGCAGGCCAAGGACCGGGTCGCGACCAGCCTCGTCTGGGTGTCCTTCGTCATCGCGGTCGTCCCGCTGGCCTCCCTCATCTGGGAGACCGTCAAGCGCGGGGTGAAGGTCTTCGACGTCTACTTCCTCACCCACTCGATGGGCGTGGTCGCCGACACCGAGACCGGCGGCGGCATCTACCACGCGATCCTGGGCACCCTGGAGCAGGTCGGCCTCGCCACCGCGATCGCCGTGCCGGTCGGTGTGCTCACCGCCGTGTACCTGGTCGAGTACGGGCGCGGCAAGCTCGCCCAGGCCATCACCTTCTTCGTCGACGTCATGACGGGCATCCCGTCGATCGTCGCGGGTCTGTTCGTCCTCAGCTTCTGGATCCTCATCCTCGACATGGGCTACTCCGGCTTCGCCGGCTCGCTCGCCCTGTCGATCCTGATGATGCCCGTGGTGGTCCGCTCCACCGAGGAGATGCTCAAGCTCGTGCCGAACGAGCTGCGCGAGGCGTCCCTCGCGCTCGGCGTCCCGAAGTGGCGCACCATCCTCAAGGTGGTCCTGCCGACGTCGATCGGCGGCATCACCACGGGCGTGATGCTCGCGATCGCGCGCATCACCGGTGAGACCGCTCCCGTACTGCTGCTGGTGTGGGGCACGAGCTTCATCAACAGCAACCCGTTCAAGGACCCGCAGGCCTCGCTGCCGCTGTACATCTACCAGCAGTACGCGAACAGCTCGGGCTCCGGCGCGGCCTACGACCGGGCGTGGGCGGCGGCGCTCACCCTCATCGGCTTCGTGATGATCCTCAACCTGGTGGCCCGCGGGATCGCCCGCTGGAAGGCACCCAGGACCGGTCGCTGACGCGGCCACTCAGCGACTGATCCGTCCCACCTGGAAGTGACGTAAACATGGCCAAGCGAATCGACGTAAGCGGGCTCACCGCCTACTACGGCTCCCACAAGGCGATCGAGGACATCTCGATGACGGTCGAGCCGCGGTCGGTGACGGCGTTCATCGGCCCCTCCGGCTGCGGCAAGTCGACGTTCCTGCGCACGCTCAACCGTATGCACGAGGTGACCCCCGGCGGGCGCGTCGAGGGCAAGGTGCTGCTGGACAACGAGGACCTGTACGCGACCGGGATCGACCCGGTGGCGGTGCGCCGCGAGGTCGGCATGGTGTTCCAGCGCCCCAACCCGTTCCCGACCATGTCGATCTTCGACAACGTCGCCGCGGGTCTGCGCCTGAACGGCAACCACAAGAAACAGGACCTGGCGGACGTCGTCGAGAAGTCCCTCAAGGGCGCGAACCTCTGGAACGAGGTGAAGGACCGCCTGAACAAGCCGGGCTCGGGCCTGTCCGGCGGCCAGCAGCAGCGTCTGTGCATCGCGCGCGCCATCGCGGTCGAGCCGAAGGTCCTGCTGATGGACGAGCCGTGCTCCGCCCTGGACCCGATCTCGACGCTCGCCATCGAAGACCTGATCGGCGAGCTGAAGGAGCGCTTCACGATCGTCATCGTGACGCACAACATGCAGCAGGCGGCGCGTGTGTCGGACCGTACTGCGTTCTTCAACCTGGCGGCCGTGGGCCAGCCGGGCCGGCTGATCGAGATCGACGACACGGAGCGGATCTTCTCCAACCCGTCGGTGCAGGCCACGGAGGACTACATCTCCGGCCGCTTCGGCTGATCCGCCGTAGTCGAAGACCCCTCGCGGTGCTGCATGGCGGTGCCACCGCGAGGCCGAAGAGGGCCCGCCCCCGGCTCCCGGGGGCGGGCCCGTTCGTCATTCGGCGACTTCCGTGCGTTCCCACCAGCGGTAGACGGTCACCCGCCCCTCCTGCCGGTCCTCGTGGCGCGATGTCATCTTGTAGTGCTCGTATCCGCCGCGGAGAGGGATCTTGAGCTCTTGTCCCGGAGGAACGATCGGCACGACCTTGCCCGCCAGATCGTCCGGTCCGCCTTCGAGGAGTGCCTTGCTAGTCATAGCTCCAGTCTTGTCATGACGCGGACGCGCGCATCTCGAGACCGGACCGCTCACGCGACAGGACGGGGGCCGGCAGGACGGGGGCCGGCAGGAGCCGGGACGGCCGGGTGCGCTCCGCCACCCGACACCCCGCGGCCCCCGTCCGGGGCCCGGGGCCGACCGGCGCCCTCGGCTACAGGAACGCCAGGTCGATCACCCAGAACCCGCACGCGGCCACGACCGCCGCCGCCGGCATCGTGATGAACCAGCCCAGGACGATGTTCTTCGCCACGCCCCACCGCACGGCGTTCACCCGCCTCGTCGCGCCCACGCCCATGATCGCCGACGTGATGACGTGCGTCGTGGAGATCGGCGCCTTGAACAGGAACGCCGTCGCGAACATGATCGAGGCACCGGTGGTCTCCGCCGCGAACCCCTGCGGCGGATCCAGCTCGATGATCTTGCGGCCCAGGGTGCGCATGATGCGCCAGCCGCCCGCGTACGTCCCCAGCGACAGCATCACCGCGGAGACGATCTTCACCCACACCGGAATGGGATCCCCGTACTTCTCGACGTCCGCGATGACCAGCGCCATCACCACGACGCCCATCGTCTTCTGAGCGTCCTGCAGGCCGTGGCCCAGCGCCATGCCGGCCGCCGACACCGTCTGCGCTATGCGGAAACCCCGCTTCGCCTTGTGCGGATTGGCCCGGCGGAAGATCCACATGATCGCCGTCATCACCAGATAGCCGACGATCACGCCGACCACGGGCGACAGGAACATGGGGGTGACGACCTTGTCCAGGACCCCGGACCAGTAGACCGTCGTGCCGCCGGCCAGCGCCGCCCCCACCATCCCGCCGAACAGCGCGTGCGACGAGGACGACGGCAGCCCGAAGTACCACGTGATCAGGTTCCAGGTGATGGCACCGGTCAGCGCCGCGAAGAGGATGCCCATCCCCTTGCCGCCCTCGGGTGTCTGGATCAGGCCTTCACTGACCGTCTTCGCCACTCCGCTGCCGAGGAAGGCACCCGCGAGGTTCATCACCGCCGCCATCGCCAGCGCCGCCCGCGGCGTGAGCGCGCGCGTCGACACCGACGTCGCGATGGCGTTCGCCGAGTCGTGGAAACCGTTCGTATATGCGAAGAAGAGCGCGACCAGGACGGTCACGATCAAAGCGAAGGTGTCCATGAACGGCTCAGGACTCCTTGACCGCGATGGTCTCCACGGTGTTCGCCACGTGCTCGAAGGCGTCCGCCGCCTCCTCCAGCACATCCACGATCTGCTTGAGCTTCAGGACCTCGATCGCTTCGTACTTGCCGTTGAAGAGGTGGGCGAGCAGCTTGCGGTGGATCTGGTCCGCCTGGTTCTCCAGGCGGTTCACCTCGATCCAGTACTCGGTGAGGTTCTCCATCGTGCGGAGGTTCGGCATCGCCTCCGCCGTCAGCTCCGCCGCCCGCGCCAGCACCTCGATCTGCTGCTCGACGCCCTTCGGCAGTTCCTCGATGTTGTAGAGGACGACCAGGTCGACGGCCTCCTCCATGAAGTCCATGATGTCGTCGAGGGAACCGGCGAGGGAGTAGATGTCCTCGCGGTCGAACGGCGTGATGAACGAGGAGTTCAACTGGTGGAAGATCGCGTGCGTGGCGTCGTCACCGGCGTGTTCCGCGGCCCGCATACGCTCTGCGATCTCGGCCCGGGCGGAGGCGTCCGCCCCAAGCAGTTCCATCAGGAGTTTCGAGCCCGTGACAATGTTGTCCGCGGAGGCGGCGAACATGTCGTAGAAGCTCGTCTCCCTGGGGGTCAGACGAAAGCGCACGTGGGGTCCTCGGGATGCTTCGGTTTCGGTCAGGCTGATGCTAAGGGCAGCATCCGGCCACGGTTAAGGGGCCGTCCTCCAGTGTCGCCCATCGGCCACGGCCGTCGGCAGGGGGGCGGTGCGGGTGCGTCCGAGGCGGCGGCCAAGGGCCGTATACCCTGCAAAGTTCGTTACCATATACCCGTCAGGGGTATATGTCCGTTTCGGGATGTGCGGGACCCACACCCGGGGGCCGCCGGTCCCGCTCCGCATCCCCGGGCGATCGTCAACAGGAGGACGCGATGACGACCACCGAGGCCGGCGCGACAGCGCCCTCCGAGGACGGCGGGAACGTGGTGACCGACCACGACCGCGGCATCCACGGCTACCACAAGCAGAAGGCCGAGCACCTCAAGCGGCTGCGCCGCATCGAGGGCCAGATCCGCGGTCTGCAGCGCATGGTGGACGAGGACGTGTACTGCATCGACATACTCACGCAGGTCTCCGCCTCGACCAAGGCCCTGCAGTCCTTCGCGCTGCAACTGCTCGAGGAGCATCTGCGCCACTGCGTCGCGGACGCCGCGCTCAGGGGCGGTTCGGAGATCGACGCGAAGGTGGAGGAGGCCACGAAGGCGATCGGCCGCCTGCTGCGGACATGACCCCGCGCCCGGCTCACCCGCCGGAGGCGTCCCGTTCCTCGGCCACTCTCAGCACCTCGTCGATGCTCTCAAGACTGAGCCGGTCCTCGCGAGCCGCCGATGCCGCGATCATCAGGTCACCGCACAGCTCGATCTCGGCGAGGGCCACGTGGTCCTGCACTGCCATACCACCGACCAGAGCCACGCGCATCACCTCTTTCTGCCGTCACCGACTCTAGGGTAGGGAGCGGCCCCCGGGCGGCGCATGGCACGGACGGACCATTTCCGGCCCCTCAGCCGCGCCACTTCCGGCCCGCGGGCCCGGCCCCCGCGCCCCGGCTCCCGGCCCCTTCCGCGGCGGGCGGCCCGGACGGCCGGCGCCCGGCGCGCCTCACTGCTGGGCGATCTTCCCGGCGTAGATGTCCCCGCCCGCCGGCAGTCGGATGTCGGCGGGCGTCCCGAAGTCGTACAGCAGGGTCGTCGAGGCCACCGCGACCGTGGTCTTCTGCTCCCCGTTGAGGAAGCTGAACCGGTGGCGCACCTTCCGGACGCGCCCCTCGTCGTCGAGGTAGGCGTCGAACGGGACCTCGGCCGTGGCGAACCCTTTCGCCGCCGCCCGCAGCGGCCCCCGGTTCCCGGCGGAGGCGCTGCGCGCCGCCAGCCCGATGTCGGCGACCCCGCGATAGTGCCGCACCTGCGTCCCCGCGACCTCGGTCCTTCCCAGGTACGTCGCCCTGCGGACCCCGCGCAGCAACTCGGCCGCCGCGAGCGGGTCGGTGGCGCCGCCGGTGACCAGGTTGCCGTCCGAGAGTGTGGTCGTGTCGACCCGGACCCACTTGTCGGCGGGCACGCCCGCGCCCCGGTTCTTCATGAACAGCGCGCCGGGAGCGAGCAGTTCCGTGATGGGCCGGTGCTCCTGGGCGCCCGCGGGATCCTGCGGCAGCGTCACCTTCAGGCGGCCGAGCCGGTCGCGGTAGTCGTAGACGCCCTCGCCGCGGATGGTGACCCGGGTGCCGCCGGTGGCCATCTCCATCGACGTCCGGGCCTTGGAACTGCCCGCGCGCACCAGGGCACCGGCCGCCTGGTGGAGCACCTCCACCGCGTCCGCTCCGGAACGCGCGTCCTCGGCGGCGGCCCCGCCGCCCGCGCAGCCGGAGAGCGAGCCGCCGCACAGGAGGAGTCCCACCGTCGCGAGGGCCGCCGCGCCCGCCCGGTCGTGCTGCCGCACCTTCATCGCCTGCCTACCCCCAGCCGGTCCGTCCCGGTGTCCCTCCTGTCGTTCCGGTTAACGACCGGTAGGGAGACCCGTCACGCGGCCGGCATGGCGGTCCATGTGCCTTGGGTAACCTGTCGGAGTGGAGCAGCAGAAGGCCCCCCTCAGTCCCGACCAGCACCGCACGACGACGATCGAACAGGGCCGTTTCTGCGTGGCCCGCTGCACCTGCGGCTGGCGGGGCCCCGCGCGCAGGGCCCGCAGCCTGGCCCGGTCGGACGCAGCAGGGCACGCGGCCGGCTAGGGGGTGTTTCGAAAGTCCCGCACAGCACCCGCGGCGCCCGGCACGCTCCCCCAGGCTCTTCGAGCAGGGGGCACCCCCACTCGCCGCACCGGCCGAAACCCCAAGTACGTCCGGTACGAGGGCTTTCGTCCGGCACGCCGAGAACACGCACCGGACACCGCGGGCACCGCACAGGACTTCCGAAACACCCCCTAGTACCACCGGGAGCACCACACCAAAAGCGCACCCCCGCCCCGCACTCCGTGGCCATTCCGTGGCACTTGCAGCGGAACCCCGGGTGATGAGCCCCCGTCTGGTTCCACAGAACCCGAGGGAGGGCACATGCAACGGCGTACGTTCATCGGCCAGGCCACCGCCGTGCTCGCGACGGCGGCCACCACCGCGTGCAACGGCTCTGCGAGCGGCGGCACATCGACGGCCGCGGGCACGCCCCCGCGCACCGCCACCACCGGCCCCCGCGCCGCCGGCCCCCGTACCACCGGCTGGGCCGCCCTCGCCAAGGACCTGGCCGGCTCCCTGGTCCTGCCGGGCGACAGCGACTGGCCCTCCGCACACCAGCTCTACAACACGCGCTTCGACGGGCTCAGGCCCGCGGCCGTCGCGTACGTGGCGCACGCCGACGACGTCCGCACCGTCCTGGCGTACGCCCGCACGCACCGCGTCAAGGTCGCCATACGCAACGGCGGCCATTCCTATGCCGGTTGGTCGTCCGGCGACGGCCGGCTGATCATCGACGTCTCGAAGCTGAACGGGATCCGCGCGAGCGGCGACACGGCGGTCGTCGGCGCCGGTGCCAAGCTGATCGACGTCTACCGCGCGCTCACCGCGAAGGGCGTGACGATACCCGCGGGCTCCTGCCCCACCGTCGGCGTCTCCGGGCTCACCCTCGGCGGCGGTCACGGCGTGGTCTCCCGGGCGTACGGGCTGACCTGCGACAGCCTCACCCAGGCGACCCTGATCACGGCGGACGGTCGGCAACTCGTTGCCAGCGCCACGGAGAACAAGGACCTCTTCTGGGCCCTGCGCGGCGCTGGCAACGGCACCTTCGGCGTCGTCACCGAGCTGCGCTTCACGACCCACCCGGCACCGCAGGCCGTGACCGCGTACCTGACCTGGCCCTGGTCCCAGGCGGCGGCCGTGCTGGGGGCCTGGCAGGAATGGGGCCCGGCCCAGCCCGACGAGATCTGGTCCTCCTGTCACCTCTCGGGCACGGCGGGCGGCAGGCCCACCGTCTCCGTCTCCGCGTTCTCGCTGGGCACGTACGGCGAACTCCAGAACGCGGTCGACCGGCTGGCCGCGAGGATCGGCTTCTCGGCGTCCGGTGTCTCGCTCAAACGGCGGTCCTACGAGGGTGCGATGGAGGTGTACGCGGGCTGCTCGTCCTTCTCCTCCGACGCCCAGTGCCATCTGCCGGGCCCGACACCGGGCCGGTCCCCGCAGGGCGCCCTCGGCCGCGAGACGTACGCGGCCCGCTCGGACTTCTTCGACCGCTCGATCCCGGAGGCCGGCATCCACGCCCTCCTGCACCGGATGGAGTCGGTGCGGGGTGGCGCGGGCAGCGTCGCGTTCACCGCGCTCGGCGGCGCGGTCAACCGGGTGGCGCCCACGGCCACGGCGTTCGTCCACCGCCGTTCACGCATGCTGGCCCAGTACATCGCGAGCTGGCGGGCGGGCACGTCCGGCACGACGGCCCAGTCCTGGCTGGCGTCGGCCCACGCGTCCATGCGCGGCTACGCGTCCGGGGCCGCGTACCAGAACTACACGGACCCCACCCTGGCGAACTGGCGCACGGCGTACTACGGGGACGCGGCCACCCGCCTCGCGCAACTGAGGCACCGGTACGACCCGGCCGGCTTCTTCACGTTCCCGCAGTCGCTGTAGGAGGCCCGCGGGCCCGTCCCTGAGGCGCGCGCCCCGCACCGCGCGGGGCGCACACCGCCCGCGGCGGCCGCTACGCCGCCAGATCCCGCTCCTGCGCGGCCGCGCCGGTCCGCGTCCCGGGGCTCAGCGGCCCCGTGGCACGCGCCCCGCGGGCCCGGACCAGCCACCCGGCCCGGGGCGAGTGCTCGACCGCCCTCACGAGCGGGGTGAGCAGCGCCATGGCGAGCGGGGAGAGCAGCAGGGCGACGGCGGTGCCGAGGGCGAATCCGCCGACGACGTCCGTCGGATAGTGCACGCCCATGTAGACCCGGCAGAAGCCTTCGAGCAGGGCGAGCCCGAGGCCGACGAGTCCGAAGGCGCGGCTGGCCACGAACAGTCCGACCGCCATCGCCATGGTGAGCGTGGCGTGGTCGCTCACGAAGGAGTAGTCGGTCTTGCCGGTGACGAGGACGTCGATGCCCTGGTGGTCGACGAACGGCCGCGGCCGCTCCACGAAGCCCCGGATGGGCACGTTCACCAGCACGGCGAGACCGGCGGCCAGCGGTGCCCAGACCAGCGCGGCCACGGACGACGCCGCATCCTCGCCGCCCCGGCGGCGCACGCTCCACCAGCACCACAGGAGCAGCAGGACCATGGCGAGCAGCAGCCCGTACTCACCGACGAACTCCATGACGCGGTCGAACCAGCGCGGGGCTTGCTTGGCCAGGCCATTGATGTCGTAGAGCAGATCGACGTCGGGGTTCGACCCGGATTCGGCGAGTCCAGCCATCGTGCGCGGCCCCTTCGTCGTCAGTCCCGTTGCACGGGCGCGCCCGTGCGCGCGCCGCTTCCACCACCCCCGTGGTTGTAGATCCGCTCCACGTCAAGCCGGCTGCCGTCCGTCGACGCTCTACGCCAGAAGGAACGCACAGTCCTCTCTTCAACGTTCCGCACTCCACCGAATGATCACGCAGACGTTATCGAAGAGAGACTCGTCTTCGCAGCTCAGGGGATAGGTGTAACGGAGGGTTCCGGCCAGCGGGCGACCTCGCGTACGCCGTTCACACCCTGATTCACACCGTCGTGGGCAACGCTTTCGCGCCATCTTCGGTGACACGCGTCGCACCGAAGTAGTCGGATGTGTCGATCGGGTCGAAACGGATCACCGCACCGGTCCTGGGCGCGTCGATCATATAGCCACCACCGACATAAATCCCGACATGCCGGATGGCACGGGAATCGGTCAGGTCGTCAGAGAAGAAGACCAAGTCACCCGGCAGCAGTTCGTCCCGTTTCGGATGGGGTCCGGCGTTGTACTGGTCGTTGGCGACGCGCGGCAGCGTGATGCCCACGCTCTCGTACGCGGCCTTGGTCAGCCCGGAGCAGTCGAAGCGCCCGCCCTGGTCGGCGGTCCCGTTGCCGCCCCACAGATACGGGGTGCCGAGCTTCTTCTGCGCGAAGTAGATGGCGCCGGCCGCCTGCTTCGAGGGGTCGACCCGCCGCACGGGCGCGGCGAAGCTCTTCTGCAGGGTGGTGATGGTCCTCACATAGTTCTGGGTCTCCTTGTACGGCGGCACGCCCCCGTACTTGATGACCGCGTACGCCCCCGCGTTGTAGGCGGCGAGCATGTTCTCCGTCTGGTTCCCGGGCGCGTCCTTCACGTACGAGGCGAGCTTGCAGTCGTAGGAGGCGGCCGACGGGATGGCGTCGCGCGGGTCCCAGACATCGCGGATGCCGTCGCCGTTGCCGTCGATGCCGTGGATGGCCCAGGTGCCGGGGATGAACTGCGCTATCCCCTCTGCGGCTGCGGGGCTCTTGGCGTTCGGGTTGAAGCCGCTCTCCTGGTAGAGCTGGGCGGCGAGCAGCGCGGGGTTGATCGCGCTGCACAGGTTGCCCCACTTCTCCACGAGCGTCGCGTACGCGGCGGGCACCGCGTTCTTGGCGAGCGCGACGGACCCCTTGCCGAGACCGCCGGCGAGGCTCCCGGCGACCAGGTAGACCCCGACGGCGAGCAGCATCACCAAGGAGAGCGCGGCGCCGACCGCAGCGGTCGCCCAGATCCACGCCTTACGCACCGTCAACCGCCCCTCGTCACACGGGAGTCCGCCGAGGGTCAGTGTAGGGGTGAGGCGGGGGCACGGACCCGGAAAAGACCTGGTCCGGCCAGGGAGAAGGGACAGGATCGGCCAACACCGGCCCACCACCGGGCGCACCACCGGGCGCACCACCGGCGCGTACCGGCCCGCACCGGTCCGCACCCGCCCGCGGGCCGCGGGTGGAAGGCCGCTACCTGCCCGAGGCGGTCCGGTACAGGGCCTCGGCCTCGTTCCCCAGGACCACGCTGTAGGAGACGCCCGGGGTGTCGCCGCCCTGTTCGTGGCCGCCGAGAACGCCCACGAGTTCGCCGTAGCCGTTCACCCAGGGGCTGCCGCTCGTGCCGCTGGTGAACCCCGGGCATTCGATGCGCTGTTGCGTACGGCTGCTGGCCGTCGGCTTGTTGACGCAGGCGATCGGGGTCTCCCGGGAGTTGGGGTACCCCGTGACGGTGAGGGCGGTGGCACCGGTCTTCCGTCCCGCGGCGAACCTGTTGGCCCCCACGACGTCCTCGACCCGCGCCCCGTCGAGGGGCGCGAGGGTGGCGAAGCCGACGTCGCTGTCCTCGTCCTGGTCGTGGCTCCAGGCGTCGGCGACGTACGTCCCGGTCACCTTCCACACCCCGTACGGTGCCCTGCCGTTCCGGTACCCGGGCACGAACCACAGGGGTCCGCCGCCCCCCAGGCAGTGGGCCGCGGTGATGATCAGGTCGCGGCGCTCGCTGTGCACCACGGAGGCGGTGCAGAAGTGGCCGCCCTCCAGGGCACCGCTCGTACCGAAGAGCGGGCCGATCCGCGACGAGGCCGAGGTGGGCCTCGCCTTGACGGTCTCACCCAGCGGTCCGGTACCGCGGTCGGCGGCGGCCACGGAGGACGTGGTGACCGCCAGCAGCACGACCGTGCTGAGGAACGCGTGGCCGCGGCTTCCGGAGAGACGTGTGATGCGGTTCATCACCTCTCACTGTGGCCCAGGAAGGTGAGAAAAGCCCTCCGAGCGACCTGAGATTTGCCTACGAGCCCCGGTTGCCGCAGGTCATCGCCCGCATTCGGCCCCACACCAGGTCCCCCCTTCGGGTGCATCCGGTCCCTCTGAGCACGCATACCCCGACGAGCCGCCACACTCACGTTCGAGGCCCCCGAACCGGCGCGGTGGATGCGGGGTGGGCGGGGGACCTGGGCCCTGCGGCTGTCCCGCCGCCCTCGGAGGGCCGACTCAAAACCCATGGGAAACCTGTGAGTTGCGTCAAGCGGCCGCCAGTGACCGGTCATCGGGCAGCCATCGGCGCGTAAGGCGCAGACCGTGTTCGGCAAGGCGGAAGTCAGGATTCCAGAAGGCTCTTGTTTGTCACGTACTCAACAAGTCATCGTCGTCCGCGGGCCACCCGGCCCGTCGCCGGGGACACCGTACCGGCGTCCTGCACGCACCCGCACCGCCCCTGTCACCCCACTCCCAGGAGGCAGTACGTTGCGCACCCCACCCTCTGACCGGACGAACAGAACCGCCCCCCGCGGCCGATGGCACCGCGTCGGTTCCGCTGCCGCCGCCACCATCGCCCTGCTGTTCGCGGGCTTCGGCACCGCCGCCCACGCGAACGCCGCGGCGAGCCCCACCTCCCCGAACGTGACGTGGACCCGCGCCTGCGCCGTCCCCGGCAAGGCCGACGAGATGGCCTGCAAGGCACTGCGCGTGACCGGTGGACTCACCGCGTTCCAGAAGGCCCGGGCGGAGAAGGACGGCATCGCACCGAAGGCCGCCAACGCCGCCACCCCCTCCGGCTACGGCCCCGGCGACCTCCAGTCCGCCTACGGGCTCACCTCCGCCGCCGCCTCCAACGGCTCCGGCGAGACCATCGCCATCGTCGACGCGTACAACGACCCCAACGCGGAGGCGGACCTCGCCACCTACCGCTCCTACTACGGTCTGCCGGCCTGCACCACCGCCAACGGCTGCTTCAAGAAGGTCAGCCAGACCGGCTCCAGCACCTCCCTCCCCTCCTCCAACACCGGCTGGGCGGAGGAGATCTCCCTCGACCTCGACATGGCCAGCGCCATCTGCCCGAACTGCAACATCCTGCTGGTCGAGGCCAGGTCCGCCACCATGGCCAACCTCGGCACCGCGGTGAACGAGGCCGTCGCCCTGGGCGCGAAGTACGTCTCCAACAGCTACGGCGGCTCCGAGTCCTCCGCGGACTCGTCGTACGACTCCTCGTACTTCAAGCACCCGGGCGTCGCGATCACGGTCAGCGCGGGCGACAGCGGCTACGGCGCCGAGTACCCGGCCGCCTCCCAGTACGTGACCGCCGTGGGCGGCACCGCGCTGTCCAGGAGCTCCACCAGCCGCGGCTGGACCGAGACCGTGTGGAAGACCAGCAGCACCGAGGGCACGGGCTCCGGCTGCTCCGCGTACGACACCAAGCCGTCCTGGCAGACCGACACCGGCTGCTCCAAGCGGACCATCTCCGACGTCGCGGCCGTCGCCGACCCGGCGACCGGGGTCTCCGTCTACGACTCCTACGGCATCACGGCGGGCTGGTACACCTTCGGCGGCACCAGCGCCTCGTCGCCGATCATCGCCGGCGTGTACGCCCTCGCCGGTACGCCGTCCAGCGGCTCCTACCCGGCGAAGTTCCCCTACAACGCGGCCGGCACCTCCGCGCTGAACGACGTGACCAGCGGCAACAACGGCTCCTGCACCACCACCTACCTGTGCACCGCGCAGTCGGGGTACGACGGCCCGACCGGGTGGGGAACCCCGGAGGGAGTCACAGCCTTCACGGGCTGATCCTCCGGGCACGGGAAAGCCGGTGGCGGGACACCGTGGGGGACACGGCCACCGGCATCACAAGGGAACGGGCCGCGGCATCCAGCCGCGGCCCGTTCCACGTCCTGGGGCCGCGTGGACGCCCGTGCGGACGGTCCGCCTGCGGACATGTGTGCCCGACCGCGCCACGGCCACCCCGCGCAACCGGCCCCTCGGTCCGGGGATAGCCTTCCGCTCGTACGGGTGACACCCGGACGGAGCGGGCCGGACGGCCGGGCCGCGGCACGCACCCACCGGGTCGTCGCGGCACGGAAGAGGTCAACGAGAGAACCACGCAACAGGTTCCGCTTCGACCTCATTGCCCGTCATGACCTGCCATGATACACAGAGTGACCATACGCCCCTTGATGGACCGCCATGCGCCCCCCACGAGGGTCCCGCGCGCGCCGGAGGCAAGGGACACGTACGAAACCCGCCAATCAATGACGTCAAGTCGACATACGACAGCGTCATTGTCAGCGAGAATGATTCTGACCTCTGCGCGCGTGGCAGGGGGTACGGAACTACCCACCAGGGGCGGTGACTTACATGCATCTCGCGGCCGCAAAAGGCGACATCAACACGATCATCGGCGGAATCGCCCCGAACTGGGGCCCGTTCGGCAGCCTGGGCAACGAGGCGCGGGTGATGGTCGAGGTCGTGATGGCCGTCGCCATCCTGCTCTGCCTGGCGATCGCGATCTGGGGCGCGGCCAAACAGCGCATCGGAGCGACGGCCCTGCGCGACACGTTCAGCGCGGAACAGGGCAAGGGCCTGATCATCGCCGGCCTGACCGGAGTCTTCATCATCGGCTCTCTGGGCACGCTGTTCACCATCGTGTACGGCATGGCCGTCTAGGCCCGGCCCCGGACCGTCCCGCCGCACCAGGCGCACCGTCAGTCCCCGGCCGGGCGCGCCCGGCCGCTCCCTCCGACCCACCCGTCCGTCGTGCCCACCGGCTGAGGTTGCGTTTCCCTGATGTCGAGTCACCACACCGCGCCCGCGCGGGAACCAGCACGGCTACCGTCGTACTGCTACGGGTTTCCATTGGCCATGACGTCGAGGGGGCGTGCGCGGCGTGAGTCTCGGTGACGGTGCCTCCGGCGGGGGCGACGGAGAGTACGGCGGGGTCGGGCAGACACGGACGAGACTGCCGGACCGGGGTACCGACGTGTACGGCGGCGCGCGGCGGGGCCGGTCCTCGTCGCGGAGCCTGGTGACCGTGGTCGGCGTGGTCGTCCTCCTGATCGCGGCGATCGCCTTCGCGAACCGTGGAGGCGGGGGTTCCTCGTCGGGCGACGACAACGGCGGAAAGGCGGACGCGGCTCCCACGGCAGCCTCCGGAACCCGCCCGGTCCGCACGAAGACGGACGGGATCCCGTCGGGGTTCGCTCGGGATGAGCAGGGGGTGCAGAGTGCGGCGGCGAATTATGCGGTGGCGCTGAGTTCCACGGGAATGTTCGACGCAAACCAGCGGCACGCCATCGTCGACACTGTGTACGCCCCGGATGTCGCCGCCGCACGGCAGTCGGATCTCGACAAGGCTTACTCCAACGAGAAGTTCCTGACCAACATCGGTCTCGACAAGGACGGCACAGCACCCGAGGGCGAGACGTTCGTCTCGCGGATCGTCCCGGTGGGCACCAAGGTCACGAAGTTCACCTCCGACAGTGCGACCGTGGAGCTGTGGTACACGTCGCTCTTCGGCCTGTCCGGCGAGGGATCCACGAACCCGGTGACCGAGAGCTGGTACACGACGACGTACCGGATGAAGTGGCTCAACGGCGACTGGAAGGTTTCCGACTTCACCCAGAAGGACGGGCCCGTTCCGGTTGGACGCGATCAGAAGGCGTCCAGCGCCGACGACATGACCAAGGCCGTTGAAGAGTACGGAGGGTTTACCTATGCCCGCTAGGCGCCGCGTACTCCAGGTCGCCGCCGCTGCCACAGCCGTACAGGCGGCCATGGTGCTGTTGGCCACCCACGCTCTCGCCGCTCCCAGCCCCACGCCGTCTCCGTCGAGGAGCAACGACCCCTGCGACCTCATCCGGGGCCCCGCCAAGGACTACTGCGAAAAGGGCACCACCTCCGGAGGATCCGGAGGTGGTGGTTCCAACGATCTCACCTCCACCCTCGACCCCCTCTCCTCCCTCGCCAAGGGCTGCGCCGACGCCGCCTCCTGGACCGTGGACAAGCTCAGCGCGGCCGTGAAGGAGACCGCGGGCGTCGACTTCACCAACCAGAAGTTCCTCCAGCAGTACGCCATCGTCTTCGCCGCCTCCGCCGTCCTCACCCTGGTGCTGTGGCTGCTGGCCGTCGCCAAGCGGGCGGTGCGGGGCGTCCCGTTCACCACCGCCGTGACCGAGGCGATCGGCTTCCTCTGGCTCACGGTGCTGGCCTCCGCCTTCACCCCGCTGATCCTCTACACGGTGGTCTCGGCGACCGACGCCGTCAGCGACGTCCTCGCCAAGTCCACCGGCGACCAGACCGACGCGTTCTTCGGCACGTTCTCCGGCGCGCTGAGCAAGGGCACGGGCATCGGCGGCGGCCCCATCATGCTGATCCTGGTGTCGCTCGTCTCGATCCTCGCGGCGGGCGTCCTCTACCTGGAGCTGTTCCTGAGGGCCGTCCTGCTGTACGTCGGCGCGCTCCTCGGCGTCGTCGTGT
The DNA here is from genome assembly GCF_042678285.1 of Streptomyces caeni. NCBI lineage: Bacteria > Bacillati > Actinomycetota > Actinomycetes > Kitasatosporales > Streptomycetaceae > Streptomyces > Streptomyces caeni. Next base: position 6,074 of record NZ_JBHUDX010000128.1, on the reverse strand, counting down.
ACTCGGGCCTCGTGGACAAGAACCTCTGGGGCCACGTCCGCCGCTGGGCGGGCGTGATGATCGCCGTGATCCTCGTCAAACCGGTGATCGTCATCGTGCTCGGGCTGGCCGGAGCCCTGGCCTCGGACGGCGGACCGGACTCGCTCGCGGCCGTCGTCTCCGGGCTCGCCATCATCCTGCTCGCCATCTTCGCCAGCGCCATGATCTACCGGTTCGTGCCCGGTTTCGGCGACGAGATCGCGGCCTCCCGCAACAACCGCATCATGCAGGGCGCCGAGCGCAAGGCCGCGGCCGTCATCAGCTCCCCGGCAACCCTCGTCGCCCAGGGCATCAAGACCCACAGCACGCGCGCCGACAGCAACAGCGGCGGCGGTATCCAGCCGCCGCGCCCCGCCAACCCCGCGTCGGGCGGTGTGGCCGCGCACAGCACCCGCGCACCGGGCGGCGGCCCCGTCCCCTCCGCCGCACCCCCGCAGCGCACGAGCCCGGCCAACACCCCCCACGCCGCGACCACCCGCAACAGCAGTACCAACCGCACGGGAGGTGAAGGGCGTTGACGACCGAGTCCCACGTGTCGCATCCGGTCACGCCCCGCCGGACCTATCTGATCGGCCGCGCCCGGCCCAACGCGATCGTCGGCCGCAACCGCGAGTCCGGCGAGATCGCGCTGATCATCGCGGGCGCGTTCATCGGCATGATGTGCGGGCTCCTCATCCCCGTCCTGTCCCTGCGCATCGTGCTCCTGATGGGCTTCCCCCTGCTCGCGCTGGGCGCCGTGTACGTGCCGTACAAGCACCGCACGTTCTACAAGTGGTTCGAGATCAACCGCAGTTACAAGCGGACCCTGCGGCAGGGAGCCACATACCGCAGCGGCGTCATGGAAGCGGGCACGAGCCTCGACGGACGTGAGGTGGCGGTGGGCCCTCCGCCCGGTATCGGGCGGATCAGCTGGCTCGCCGCGCCGTTCGGCCCCGACGAGATCGCCGTGCTCCTGCACGCCGACCGGCGGACCGTCACCGCCGCCATCGAGATCGAGGGCCCGGGCGTCGGCCTGCGCGACAGCGAGGACCAGGAGGCCCTCGTCGACCGTTTCGGCACGCTCCTCAAGCACGTCGCGAACGGCGACGGCTTCGTCACCCGCCTCCAGATGCTGGCCCGCACCCTGCCGGCCGACCCGGACGCGCACGCCAAGGACGTCGTCCAGCGCGGCGACGACCGCGCCCCGGGCTGGCTGCAGCGGTCGTACGACCAGTTGCAGTCCATGGTGTCGACGAGCAGCGAACAGCACCGCGCCTACCTCGTCGCCTGCATGCACTACACCCGCGAGCTGGCCGCCGAGGCCCAGGCCATGGCGCGCGCCGCACGCCCCCATGGCGGCAAGGTCGACCGGGACGCCGGCCTCGCGGTCGTCATGGCGCGCGAGCTGACCGACATCTGCTCGCGGCTGCAGGAGGCCGACATCCGCGTGCGGCAGCCGCTGGGCCAGGGACGGCTGGCCTCACTCATCCACTCGATGTACGACCCCGACCACCCCATCGACCACATCCAGGCGATGACCCAGCGCAACGCCTGGCCCGCCGAGCTCGACGCCACGGAGCCCACCCATCTGCAGGCGAAGACCCGCGAGTCGTCGACGCGCGCGCCCTGGTGCCATGCCACCGCGTGGGTCAAGGAGTGGCCGATGACGCCGGTGGGCGTGAACTTCCTGGCCCCCCTCCTGGTCCACACCCCGGACGTCATCCGGACCGTCGCCGTCACGATGGACCTCGAACCCACCGAGGTCGCCATCGAGCGCATGCTGACCGAGAAGACGAACGACGAGGCCGAGGCCAGCCGCGCCGCCAAGATGAACCGCACCGTCGACCCCCGTGACATCGCCGCCCACTCCCGTCTCGACCAGCGCGGCGAGGACCTCGCGAGCGGCGCCGCCGGCGTCAACCTGGTCGGCTACATCACCGTCTCCGCCCGCTCACCGGAAGCCCTGGCCCGTGACAAGCGGACCATCCGTGCCTCGGCCGGCAAGTCCTATCTGAAGCTGGAGTGGTGCGACCGCGAGCACCACCGGGCCTTCGTCAACACGCTCCCCTTCGCCACCGGCATTCGGAGGTAAGGCCCTGATGCGGGATCCGCTGTCCGTCCTGACCGACGCCTTCACGTCCTTCCTCTTCGGCAAGGTCGAGACGACCCGGCTGCCCGTCCGCACGTCCACGGGCCAGGCCCAGGCCGTCTACCTGCCCACGGCCGCACCCGGCCTCGGCGATTCCGGCGTGATCATCGGCCGCGAGGTGTACTCCGGGAAGGGCTACATCTACGACCCCTTCCAGCTGTACGGCCAACAGCTTCCCGCCCCGCACTGGCTCGTCCTCGGCGAGTCCGGCAACGGCAAGTCGGCGCTGGAGAAGACGTACGTCCTGCGCCAGCTGCGCTTCCGCGACCGGCAGGTCGTCGTGCTGGACGCCCAGGGCGAGGACGGCGTCGGCGAGTGGAACCTGATCGCGGAGGAGATGGGGATAACGCCCATCAGGCTGGACCCGACGGCGGCACTGAACCACGGCATCCGGCTCAACCCGCTCGACCCGTCGATCACCACGACCGGTCAGCTCGCGCTGCTCCGCACGATCATCGAGGTCGCGATGGGGCGCGGCCTGGACGAGCGGTCCGGCTTCGCCCTGAAGGTCGCACACGCGTACGTCAACGAGACGATCGTCGAGCGGCAGCCGGTGCTGACCGACATCGTCGAGCAGTTGCGGCATCCCGAGCCGGAGTCGGCGGAGGCCATGAACGTCGCCCTGGACGACGTACGGGCCTGGGGCCTGGACGTGGCGCTGGTTCTGGACCGCCTGGTCGACGGCGACCTGCGGGGCATGTTCGACGGCCCCACCACGGTCGGCATCGACCTGGACGCGCCGCTGATCGTGTTCGACCTGAGCCACATCGACCGCAACTCGATCGCCATGCCGATCCTGATGGCGATCGTGGGTGTGTGGCTGGAGCACACCTGGATCCGTCCCGACCGGAAGAAGCGCATCTTCCTGGTCGAGGAGGCATGGCACATCATCAACAGCCCGTTCGTGGCCCAGTTGTTCCAGCGGCTGCTGAAGTTCGGCCGACGGCTCGGTCTGTCGTTCGTGGCGGTCGTGCACCATCTGAGCGACGTGGTGGACGGGGCGGCGGCCAAGGAGGCGGCCGCGATCCTGAAGATGGCCTCCACCAGGACGATTTATGCCCAGAAGGCGGACGAGGCCCGGGCCACCGGCCGGGTGCTCGGTCTGCCGAGGTGGGCGGTGGAGATCATCCCGACCCTGACGCCCGGCATCGCGGTGTGGGACGTCAACGGCAATGTCCAGGTGGTCAAGCACCTGATCACGGAGATGGAACGGCCGCTGGTCTTCACCGACCGCGCGATGACGGAGTCGGCGAGCGACCGGGCGGACGACGTGCTGCGCGCCGCGGAGCGGGAGGCGGAGGAGCGGGCGGCGACGTTCGTGGAACAGCGGCTGAGCGACCTGGACGACTCGTCCGAGTCCACGGTGGCGTAGGTGGCGTAGACATGGGGTCCCGATGAGACCGGACAAGGAGCGGGAGCAGGAGCGCCACGGAGGCATCCCCGACGGCGTGCTGGTGGGCGTGCTCGCCTTCCTGCTCGGTGTGACGCTGATGGTGTGGACGGCCACGGGCCTCGCGGGCTGGTTCGCGCGGGGCGCCTGGCCGGAGGGCGTCCGCTTCAGCCGGACGCCGATGGCCATGCGCCATCTGTTCGCCCAGCCGCACGACATCGCGGGCGCCTGGCCGGACACCCCGCCCGGCCGGCTGTCCGGGTACGGGCTTTTCTGGGGGTTGTTCATAGGGCAACTGATGGTGCTGTTCGTGCTGACCGTGTTCGCGATCGGCACGGTGGCGCGCTGGAAGGCCGTACGGGCGCGCCGGAGGGCCACGGCCCCGGCCTCCGGTCCGCTGCCCGGCAGCGGGAGCGGACACCCGACGGCCGACGACACCCTCGCGCGCCCGGGCGCCGCGGCCTCTCACGGAGCCCCGGTCCCGCACCACGTTCCCGTGGCGCACGAGGTCCCCGCGCCGGACCCGTCGGCCGCTGCCGCCCGGACGCTGCCCCCGCTCACGGCATCTCCGCCGACGCCCGCCGCCCCCGGCGCTCCTGAGGGTCCCGGCACGCCCGCGGTCCCGGCGGCGGCCCACCTGACCACGGCGACCGCCGAGAGCCCGTCGGCCGGGGTCGGGGCCGCGCCCCGCGTCATCCTGGGCACGCCCGAGGACCGTCGCCCCGCGGCCGCCCAGGCCGTGCACGAGGCGGAGGGCCCCGCGCTCGTCGTCACCTCGGACCCCTCCCTGTGGTCGGAGACCAAGGACGCCCGGGGCAAGCTCGGCCCGGTCCTCCTCTACGACCCCTCCCACCTGTGCGACACCCCGGCCCGGCTGCACTGGTCCCCCGCCTCCGGCTGCGAGGACAAGGCCACCGCCGCGGCCCGCGCGGTCGCGCTGCTCGCCCCGGTCCGCCCCACGGCCCGTATCGACCAGGCGGTCGCCGACGTGGCGGAGACGCTCCTGCGGAGCTATCTGCACGCCGCCGCCATAGAGGGCCGCACGATCAAGCACCTCCACCGCTGGGCCCAGGGCACCCAGGTCCAGGAGGCGGTACGGGCGCTGCGCACGAACCCCAAGGCGTCGTCCGGGGCGGCCGGCGAACTGGAGGCCGCGCTCACCTCGCACCCGGAACGCAGGGACATCGCACAGGAGCTGACGGCCCGAGCGCTGTCCGCCCTCTTCACGGTCAACATCCGCGAGGCGTGCACGCCCAACCGAAATGACAGCCTCGCCTTGGGTTCCTTCGTGAACGAAGGGGGCACGCTTTATGTGGTGGGTGAATCCATCGAGGACCCCAGGCAGCAGCCAGGCGCGATGCCGCTGCTGACGGCCCTCGCCTCAAGCGTGGTCGAGCGCGGCCGGCGCATGGCCGAACGGTCATCCTCTGGTCGCCTCGACCCACCACTCGCCCTGGTCCTGGACGACGTGGCGGCCGTGGCCCCCCTTCCCCAGCTCCCGGACCTCCTGTCCACCGGAGCGGACCGGGGGCTGCCGACCCTGGCCCTGCTCCGCTCGCGTGAACAGGCCCGTGCACGCTGGCCACACCACGAGCTGCCGGTGTAGCGGCCCCTAGGGGGTTCGAAAGTCCCGCACAGCACCCACGGCGCCCGGCACGCTCCCCCAGGCTCTTCGAGCAGGGGGCTTCCCCTCTCGCCGCACCGGCCGAAACCCCGAGTACGTCCAGTACGAGGGCTTTCGTCCGGCACGCCGAGAGCACGCACCGGGCACCGCGGGCACCGCACAGGACCTTCGAAACACCCCCTAGGGCCGCTCGATCACCAGCTCCAGTTCGGACTCCCCCGAGTCTGCCGTCAACGGCACGGTGACCCCGCTGGGCGCGAATCCCACCTTGCGGTACAACGCCCGGGCCCGCGCGTTGTCCTCGTGCACGATGAGCCGCACCCGCTCGGCGCCGCGATCCCAGGCCCACTCCAGGCCGGCGGCGAACAGCGCCTCGGCCAGTCCGGTTCCGCGCTGCTCGGGGCGTACGAACACGCCGACGACATGCCCCTGCTTCCGCTCAACCGTGAAACCGGCCCAGTCGGTCGTCCCGGGCACCTCGACCAGCACGGTCAGGGTGCCGGCCCAGCTCCCGTCCGGGCCCTCGGCGATGAGCTGCCGCGCGGCGGCCGCCCCTTCGGCGGCACCTTCCGCCCGCTCCCGCCAGAAGGAGTCCGGCCTGGCGAGGGCCTCCTCGTACGTCTCCAGGAAAGCGAGGTGCGCGACCGGGTCCCGCAGCGCCATGAGCCGCAACTCCTTCGCCGCGGGCCATTCGTCCGGGCGTATGGGCCTGATCAGGTGACTCATGCGGCCACGGTAGCGGAATCGGGGCACCACGGTCCGAGGGGGCCACCGCGAACGCAAAAGAGCCCCAACTCACGGGGTCGACCCGGAGTTAGGGCTCTTTCTCAAAGATTGCTCGGCGGCGTCCTACTCTCCCACAGGGTCCCCCCTGCAGTACCATCGGCGCTGTA
>NZ_JBHUDX010000127.1:0-5548 GCF_042678285.1 Streptomyces caeni | reverse complement strand
CGCTCCGGCCCCGGAAGCGGCGACGCTCCACGGCGGCCGGGGGCGGCGCGTCGGCCAGCCGCACCACCGGATCGTCGGGCCCCTCGCGGCCCGCCACCACGGGCTTCGCGGCGCGCAGCGCCTTGGCGCGGTACTGGGCCGCGTCCGCGAGCCGGAACAGCCGGCGGGCCGAGCGGACCGGACCGATCGGGTCCTCGGTGGAGGCGACCCCGCAGGCGACCCCGTCGCCCAGTTCCAGCTCGGCGGCGCGCCGGCAGATCTCGTCGGCGACCCGGACGACCTCGTCGGCCGGCGGGCCGACCGCGAGGAGGCAGAACTCGTCGCCGCCGAGCCGCGCGACGAGAGCGCCCGGCAGCATGGCGCCGCACAGGGACAGGACCGACCCGAAGCGCTCCAGCAGCCGGTCGCCCACGGCGTGCCCCCGCGTGTCATTGACCCGCTTGAGCCCGTTCACGTCGCAGACGACGAGCGAGACCACCGCCCCCTCGCTCCGGTGCCGTTCGACCGCCTCTTCGAGGCGCACATCGACGGCACGGCGGTTGGCGAGGCCCGTCAGCGCGTCGGTGAAGGCGAGCCGGCGGGCCTCCTCCAGACGTTCGCTCTGGGCGATGCCCGCGGCGACGACGGAGGCGAGGACGGTGGCGAAGTCGGCGTCGGCATCGCCGTAGACGGGGGCGCCGACGGAGCGCGCGACATACAGCTCGCCCCAGGCGCGTCCGTGCAGCACGACCGGCGCGACGACACAGCAGCCTCGGCCGCGCCGGCGCAGGGCGGCGACACGCTGGTGGCAGTACCCGGCGCGCCCCGCCGCCGGGCCTTCGGCCGTTTCCACCCAGGCGCTCGGCCCGCCGCCGCCCGCCCAGCGCTCGTGCAGGAACTCGGTGATCTCCGGGAACTGGTGCACCGGGTACGCCTCGTGCTCCGGGAACTCCTCCTCGCCGGGTGCCCGCTCCCCCACGTTGACGAGGACCCTCAGCCGTCCGCGCTCACGCTCCCACACGGACAGCGCGGCGAAGCTGCCGGCGAGGGCCCGGCACGCGCCGAGCGCGGCGGCCCGCCACGCCTCCCGCGGGGTGTGCGCCGCCGCCATGCCCTGCGCCAGCGCCACCACGGCCCTCAGCCGACTGTCCTCACCCATCACTCCAGGCTAGGGACGATCGGCACCATATGAGACATCGGTGCGGCGATCAGGGGTGCGAACCATCGGGCCCCGGGGCCGTCAGGGGTGGGGGCGTCTCCCGGCTACTCGCCCGGCCACTGGGGGCTCCGCTTCTCGTTGAAGGCGGCCACCCCCTCCGCGCGGTCCCCGGAGAACGCCACCGACCGCCACGCCGCGTCCTCGACCTCCAGACCGGCCCGCAGATCGAGACCGTGCCCCAGCCGCAGGGCACGCTTCGCGGCGCGCAGGCCCACCGGGGAGTTCGCGGCGATCCGGGCCGCGAGGGCGAGGGCCTCCGCCCGGTCCCGGCCCTCCGGCACGAGGTCGTCGACCAGGCCCAGCTCCCGCGCCTCGGCCGCCTCCAGGCGGCGCGCCGTGAAGATCAGTTCCGCCGCGCGCGCCGCGCCCACCCGGCGGGGCAGCAACTGCGTACCGCCGCCTCCGGGGATCACCCCGACCGACACCTCGGGCAGCCCGACCACCGCGGTGCGGTCGGCCACGATCAGATCGCAGGACAGCGCCAGCTCGAAGCCGCCGCCCAGCGCGAACCCGTGCACGGCGGCGATCGTCGGCATCGGCAGTTCCAGGACCCCGGTGTAGGCGGCCCGCGCGACCGGCCGCTGGCGCACCAGATCGGCGTCAGTGAAGGAGTTGCGCTCCTTCAGGTCCGCGCCCACGCAGAACGCCCGCTCGTGCGTCGACGTCAGCACCGTCACCCGGGCGTCCCGGTCGGCGGCGAGGTGCTCGCACGCCGCGGCGATCGAACGCGCCATCTCCGTGGACACCGCGTTCATCGCCTTGGGCCGGTCGAGCGCCAGCTCCGCCACATACGCGTGCCGCCGTACGACGACGTGGTCGCCGAACCGGCGCTCGTCCTCCTGCTCCGCCATGACACCCTCCCGGTTAACGCGGGTTAACTACGACGCCACGATCATCGCAGCCGAAGCGGCCCGGCGAAAGCCGCCGCGAGCCCCGGACGGTCGGGGGCCACTTCCGGGCTACGCACCCCCGTTCGGGTGACATTCGACCGGTCTCCGCACCCCCCACCCCCAATCTGCACATAACCTGCGCACCGCCACGGCGCATCGGGGAGTCGCCGGCGCGGGAGGGATGACCATGACCACGGACACGGCCACCGCCGGAACCACGACGACGCCGCACGGCGCCCGAAGACCCCTCCGTCTCCGCCCGGCGGGCCGGCACCGCAAGCCCCGCCCCCGGCGGCTGGTCCTCGCCGTCGGCGGGTTCGCGCTGGTCTCCGGGGCACTCGGCCTCGTCCACCTCGCGTCCCCGCCGGTGACGGGCGGGAGCGGAACCGCGGAGGCCGAACCCCGGATCGGCGCCACCACCGGGTCCACCGCGCCGGCCTCGGTCCCGGCGGTCCCGTCCGCGGGCGCCCGGGGCCACTCCGCCGTCCCCGGCACAGCGGCTGGGGGCGGGCCCCGGGCCGCGACGGCCACCGTGCGCCCCCTCGCACAGCCGTCCTCGGCGGCCCCGCGCACGTCCGACGCCGCGACGGGCATTCCCGACGCCCCGTCGGACCCCACCGCATCGCGTATACCGCGGTCCCCCACGGCCACGGCGCCGCCCGCGGGGTCACCCGCCCCGTCCTCGAGCACGACCACGGTGCCCGCCCCGGACCAGGACCCTCCGGGCCTGTGCATCCCGATCGTCGGACTGTGCGTCAACGGCCTGGTGGCACCGGGGGGTTGAGACGGGCCGCGCGCACGGCCACCCCACGCGGCGGGGTCCCGCGGCTCCTCACCTGCACCACACCTGCACGACCCGTCACGCGACAGCGCCCCGCAGCGCCTGACACGCCCGCCCGTACCCCGGGCGGGCGGGACACCCCGCATCCCCGGCCACCGGGGCGCCCCGCACCCACGACCTCCCGACGGCCGGCTCCCGGACCCGCGCGGGCCCCGCGCTGGGCCCCGCGCACGGAACTCGCGCAAAATGCGCCGACGACGTGCCGGCTCGACGCCGGCGTGCGGGCTACTCCGTCTCCTCCCTGCGCGTCAGCAGCCACGGCTCGACCACGCCCAGGCCGCGCACCGGGCGCTGCCACATCGGCTGGAGCGCGAAGCGGTACTCGGGCGGCTCCTCGCCCTCCTTCTCCGCCGCGGCCGCGGCCTCGGCGGCCTCCGCCTCGGAGGCGGGCGCCTCACCGGTGCGGATCAGCTCCTCCGCGAAGGCGCCGTCCACCAGGACCGCGTCCCGGGGCGCTATCGAGGTCAGCCGGCTCGCCAGGTTCACGGTCGTGCCGAAGACATCGCCCATCCTGGTGGTCACCGTGCCGAAGGCGATGCCCACGCGCAGTTCCGGCATGGTCTCGTCGTGCGCCATCGTCTCGATGAGGCGCAGGGCGATCTCCGCGGCCGTCCCGGCCTCGTCCGCCGCGAACAGCACTTCGTCACCCAGCGTCTTGATCAGCCGTCCGCCGTGGGCGGCCACCAGATCGGCCGCGGTCGTCTCGAACGCCTCGACGAGCTCGCCGAGTTCCTCCTCCTCCATACGGCGCGTCAGTCTCGTGAAGCCGACGAGGTCCGCGAAGCCGACCGCGAGGCGGCGGTCGACCATCTCCTCGTCGTCCGCGGCCTGGACGACCCGGCCGGTCGCGGCGGCGAGCTGGCGCCGCCAGACATAGACGAGGAACTCCTCCAGCTCCGGCAGGAGCAGCTCGATCAGGGGGTAGGTCACCTCGGTGCGGGTCATGCCGGGCTCGGGGGGCTCGGTGAGGCCCTCCAGGAAGGAGTCGATCTGCCACTCGGCGAGACGGGCGGTGGTCTGCCCGGTCGAACGGGCCACCTGCACCGCCATCGCCTCGCTCAGCAGGCCCGCCTCGACCAGACCGGCCAGACGGCGCAGGGCCAGCACGTCGGCCTCCGTGAGCGCCTTGGCCTGCCCGATGTCCGCGAAGCCCATCGCCCGCCAGAAACGGGACGCCAGCTCCATGGAGACGCCCGCGCTGCGGGCCGCCTGGAAGGGGGTGTAGCGGCGCTCCGCCCCCAGGATGAGCTGCTCCAGGCGGATCGCGAGGGGATTGCCCTCGGGCTCGGCGTATGCGTCCCGCTCCGGCTCGCCGTCGGGGTCGGGATGTACGCCCGTGCCCGAGCCCGTGTCGTCGACGGTCACGCGTGCTGCCCTTCCCATCTGCCGCGGTCAGGTTCGACCGCGGTCAACTTTACGGCAGGTGTGCGGTAGCTCACTCCTCAGCGGCTCAGGTGGGTATCGCGTCGGCGGGCGGGCGGCGGCCCGCGGTGCTCAGGCGGGCCGTACATGCACGATGTCCGCCGCCCCCACGGGCTCCTGCACCCCCTGCGTGGTCGCCAGCACCAGCCGGCCGTCGCCGTCGATCGCCACCGCCTCCCCGGTGAGGGAGCGGTCACCGGGCAGATCGGCCCGTACGAGCCGGCCCAGGGTCGCGCATCCGGCCGCGTACGTCTCCTGCAGACCGCTGTCCACCGGGTCGCCGCCGGCGGCGCGCCACCGCCCGTACCAGTCCTCCAGGGACCGCAGCACCGCCCGCAGCAGCGGGTCGCGGTCCGTGACGCGGGCGCCCGCGAGGGCCAGCGAGCCCGCCACGGGCACCGGCAGTTCGTCCTCCCGGAGGGTCACGTTGATGCCGACGCCGATCACGACCGCGTCCTCACTCGCGCGCTCCAGGAGGATCCCCCCGGCCTTGCGCTCCTCGTCCCCCACGGTGACCAGGAGGTCGTTGGGCCACTTGAGCGCCGTGTCCACGCCCCCGGCCCGGGACAGTCCGGTCGCGACGGCGACCCCGGTGAGCAGCGGCAGCCAGCCCCAGCGTGCGACGGGCACGTCGGCCGGACGGAGCAGGACGGAGAAGAACAGGCCGGAGCGGGCCGGAGCGGTCCAGGCGCGGCCGATCCGCCCGCGTCCCGCGGTCTGCTCCTCGGCGACCAGGACCGTGCCCTCGGCGGCGTCGCCGGTCACGGCGAGGTCGACGAGGTCGCTGTTGGTGGACCCGGTGCGCTGCACCACCTCGATCCGGGACCAGAGCCCGCCCTCCCGCACCAGCGCCCGGCGCAGCGCGGCTCCGTTGAGGGGCGGGCGGTCCAGGTCGGACCAGCGGCTGCCGCCCCCGGGGGCGTCGGCGGAGTCGTCGGACGGGTCGTTCGCCTCAGAGGCGTCTCGCGGCATCATGCAAGCCACCCTAGGTGTGGTAAACGCCGCACTGCCGAAGGGTGGGCACACCACTACGCTACGGATGAGTAACCGTCCGTACTTCTGAGCATTCTCGCTCGCCTCACCTCCACGTCCCCACTGAGCAGGGAGCCGCGCCCCGATGTCCGAGCCGGAAGAGATCGACGTTCACACCACTGCGGGCAAGCTCGCGGATCTCCAGCGCCGTGTGCAGGAGGCCAC
>NZ_JBHUDX010000126.1:0-35744 GCF_042678285.1 Streptomyces caeni | reverse complement strand
TCGGAGACGTCACCACCCTCACCGACTCGACGGTGATGGACCTGATCCAGGCGAAGCTCCCGGCGGCACCGAACGAGGACTGACGGTTCCCGACCCGGACATGGGGCGCCCGGCAATACGCCGGGCGCCCTTTTAGCACCTTTTGCCCAATTCGGGCGATTCTGCCGGGTAAGGCTCCGGTAATGTGGGGACCCAAGGTGTGCCGGGAAGTCTGGTCGGCAGGTCGTCCGAGGGCTCGTGACGGCCTTATGACGTCATCCCGACCTGGAGGTCCCCACCGTGGCCGCACCCCGCGCCCGCACCTTCCTCGGACGTCTCTCCCTGCCCGAGCGCAACTTCGTCGCGGACGCGCTGCGCACCGAGACCGTCGGCGGTGTGCTGCTCCTCCTCGCCGCGATCGTCGCGCTGGTCTGGGCGAACGTACCCGCGCTGCACGGCAGCTACGAGAGCCTCGGCCACTTCCACTTCGGGCCCGCCGCCCTGGGCCTGAACCTGTCCGTCGAACACTGGGCGGCCGACGGGCTTCTCGCGGTCTTCTTCTTCGTCGCCGGTATCGAGCTGAAGCGGGAACTGGTCGCCGGTGAACTACGCGACCCCCGAACGGCCGTCCTCCCCGTCGTCGCCGCACTGTGCGGCATGGCGGCACCCGCGGTCGTCTACACCGTCACCAGCGCCGCCGGCGGCGGCTCCCTCGCCGGCTGGGCGGTCCCGACGGCCACCGACATCGCCTTCGCGCTCGCCGTGCTGGCGGTCATCGGCACCTCCCTGCCGTCCGCCCTGCGCGCCTTCCTGCTCACCCTCGCCGTCGTCGACGACCTCTTCGCGATCCTGATCATCGCGGTCTTCTTCACGGACCATGTGAACTTCGTGGCACTCGGCGGCGCCGTCGCGGGCCTCGCCGTGTTCTGGGTGCTGCTGCGGGCGGACATCCGGGGATGGTACGTCTACATCCCGCTCGCCCTGGTCGTCTGGGGGCTGATGTACACCAGCGGCATCCACGCCACCGTCGCCGGTGTGGCGATGGGGCTGATGCTGCGCTGCCACCGCCACGAGGGTGAGGACCACTCCCCCGGCGAGCGCATCGAGCATCTCGTGCGGCCCCTGTCTGCCGGTCTCGCCGTCCCATTGTTCGCCCTGCTCAGCGCGGGGGTCACGGTCTCCGGTGGGGCGCTTGGGGACGTGTTCACCAAGCCGGAGACGCTCGGTGTCGTCCTCGGCCTCGTCCTCGGCAAGACCATCGGCATCTTCGGCGGAAGCTGGCTGACGGTCCGCTTCACCCGGGCCTCGCTCAGCGACGGCCTCGCCTGGGCCGACGTGTTCGCCGTCGCCTCCCTGGCGGGCATCGGCTTCACCGTCTCACTGCTCATCGGCGAACTGGCCTTCGACGGCGACGCGGTGCTCATGGACGAGGTCAAGACCGCGGTCCTCATCGGATCGCTGATCGCGGCGGCGTGCGCGACCACGCTGCTGAAGATACGCAACGCCAAGTACCGCGCCCTGTGCGCGGAAGAGGAGCGTGACGAGGACCTCGACGGCATCCCCGACATCTACGCGCAGGACGACCCCGCGTACCACCTGCGCATGGCCGAGATCCACGAGCGCAAGGCCGCCGAGCACCGCAGGATCGCCGCGCTGAAGTCCACCGAGAACGGGACGCGCACCGACACCGGGAACGGCACGCCCGGCGAGGACGAGAACCGAACGCCCGGCCGGGAAGGAAACGGCAGGCCCGGCCGGGGAGGGAACGGCACGCTTACCGAAGTGGCGGGCGGGGCAGGCGAGGAGAAGGAGCGTCCGGCATGATCTGACACATCCACAAAACTCCGCAGCAATCCGCGGAGCACGTACGCAGAGAGCAGGGAGACCGCGATGAGCGCACCCGACGGCAGCCCGGTCGGCGCCGAACGCAGCATCGGCCAGCTGTTCGCCTCGGCGACGACGGAGATGTCCGCACTGGTGCACGACGAAATCGCGCTGGCGAAGGCCCAGCTCAAGCAGGACGTCAAGCGCGGTGCGGCCAGCGGTGGCGCGTTCTCGGCCGCGGGAGCCATGCTGCTGTTCTCCCTCCCCATGCTGAACTTCGCACTGGCGTATGGGATTCGGACCTGGAGCGGCTGGAACCTGGCCGTCTGCTTCCTCCTCTCCTTCGCGGCGAACGTGTTGGTCGCCGGACTTCTCGCGCTCATCGGCGTGGCCTTCGCGAAGAAGGCCAAGAGGAGCAAGGGCCCGCAGAAGGTGGCCGCGTCGGTGAAGGAGACCGCGGGGGTCCTGCAGAAGGCCAAGCCGCACCCCCGTCAGCCCAGCCGGGCCGACACGGGGGTCGAGGCTGTGGCACGCTCGTCCTCATGACGGACCCTGCCACTCCTTCGGCGCAACCCACCTCGGTCGTCCGGCTCGACGTGCCCGGCGGGAGAGAGGTGACGCACCGGGATGTCGCGGCCAATGGCGCCCGTTTCCACATCGCGGAACTGGGCGAGGGTCCGCTGGTCCTGCTGCTGCACGGCTTCCCGCAGTTCTGGTGGACCTGGCGGCACCAGTTGGTCGCGCTCGCCGACGCCGGGTTCCGGGCCGTGGCGATGGACCTGCGGGGAGTCGGAGGCAGTGACCGCACGCCCCGCGGCTACGACCCGGCAAACCTCGCGCTCGACATCACCGGGGTCGTACGGTCCCTGGGCGAGCCCGACGCCGCGCTCGTCGGCCATGACCTGGGCGGCTATCTCGCCTGGACCGCGGCCGCCATGCGCCCCAAGCTCGTACGGCGCCTGGTCGTCGCCTCGATGCCGCATCCGCGGCGCTGGCGCTCGGCGATGCTCGGTGACGTCAGGCAGACGACCGCGAATTCCTACATCTGGGGCTTCCAGCGGCCCTGGATCCCCGAACGTCGGCTCACCGCCGACGACGCGGCCCTGGTCGGCCGCCTCATCCGCGACTGGTCCGGGCCCCGGACGCCGGACGACGAGGCCGTGGAGACCTACCGGCGCGCCATGTGCATCCCGTCGACCGCGCACTGCTCGATCGAGCCCTACCGCTGGATGGTGCGCTCCCTGGCCCGCCCCGACGGCATCCAGTTCAACCGGCGGATGAAACGGCCCGTACGGGTTCCGACGCTGCATCTGCACGGCTCGCTGGACCCCGTGATGCGGACGAGGAGCGCAGCCGGGTCCGGCGAGTACGTCGAGGCGCCGTACCGCTGGCGGCTGTTCGACGGGCTGGGGCACTTTCCGCACGAGGAGGACCCTCTCGCGTTCTCCTCCGAGCTGATCAACTGGCTCAGGGACCCCGAGCCCGACCGCTGAGCGGTCACCGGGACCGACACGGACGACACGAACCGGCTGGAACGACATGAAACGGCTGGGACGACACGAACCGGCTACGGACCGACATGAACCGGCCGGTCGGCCGGAGGACTCCGAGTCCCGTCGGTGACCGCCCGAAAGCGCCCGGTGTACGGGGAGGGGAACGCCTGTTCCCCGTGCGGCCACATGCCCGCCGCATAGGCCAATTGAGGGGTCCGGAGGCGGTTATCGACCTTGGGGCAGGGGCAGAGGTCGGGGTATGGGCTGGACGCACGACTACAGTGACGCAGCACGCGACCGCCGCTCGGCCACCGGTCCGGGCTCGCACCAGAGGGGCGCGCCGCGGTCGGCGGGCACAGATCCACGAGTGGGCATTCCGCACATTCTGCGCCGCCGGGCCCGCTGGGTCTCGGTACGTCTGCGTCACCCGCGCGGCTGACCGCTCACCCGGCTGCGGCCGCCCCGCCCTTGGGGTTCACAGCGCGCAGTTGTCGCTGTCCACCTGCTGGTTCGCCGTACGGCCCTTGGCGATGT
Source organism: Streptomyces caeni (assembly GCF_042678285.1). Classification (NCBI taxonomy): domain Bacteria; kingdom Bacillati; phylum Actinomycetota; class Actinomycetes; order Kitasatosporales; family Streptomycetaceae; genus Streptomyces; species Streptomyces caeni. The sequence goes on along the minus strand of NZ_JBHUDX010000126.1, from coordinate 31,914 downwards.
CCTGCTGGATCTCGTCGGCCGTGAGCGCGTACCCCGTGTTGGCGTCGTCGAGGGACTTGGCGAACACCACTCCGTAGACCCTGCCCTGAGTGGTGAGCAGCGGACCGCCGGAGTTGCCCTGGCGGACGGTCGCGTACAACGAGTACACATCACGGCGGACCGTGCCACGGTGGTAGATGTCCGGGCCGTTGGCCGTGATGCGTCCGCGGACGCGCGCGGGCTGGACGTTGTACGACCCGTTCTCCGGGAAGCCCGCGACGATCGCGCTGCTGCCGCCGGTCGCGTCCGTGGACGTGAAGTGCAGTGCCGGCGCCCGCAGATCCGGCACGTCGAGCACGGCGATGTCGCGCCGCCAGTCGTAGAGAACGACCTTCGCGTCGTACTTCCTGCCCTCACCGCCTATCTGGACGGTGGGTTCGTCGACCCCGCCGACCACGTGCGCATTGGTCATCACCCGGCGGTCGCCGAAGACGAAGCCCGTGCCTTCGAGGACCTTGCCGCAACTCTGGGCGGTGCCCATGACCTTGACGATGGAGCGCCGCGCGCGGGTGGCGACCGCGCTCCTCGCGAGGGCCGGGTCGGGGGGCCGCACCTCGGTGATGGGCTCGTTCGCGAACGGGCTGAAGACCTGCGGGAAGCCGTTCCGCGCGAGGACCGTGGAGAAGTCGGCGAACCAGGTGTCCGCCTGTGCGGGCAGCGCGCGGGAGACGCCCTGGAGCACCTTGGAGCCGCGGACCTCCTTGCCGAGCGTCGGCAGCGTCGTCCCCGCGAGGGCGGAGCCGATCAGCCAGGCGACCAGAAGCATCGCCACCACGTTGACGAGGGCGCCGCCCGTGGCGTCCAGGGCGCGGGCCGGGGACCAGGTGATGTAGCGGCGCAGCTTGTTGCCGAGGTGGGTGGTCAGGGCCTGGCCGACGGAGGCGCAGACGATCACCACGACCACGGCGACGACGGCGACGGTCGTGCTCACCTTGTGGTCACCCGTCACCCTGTCCCAGACGAAGGGGAGCAGATAGACCGCGATGAGGCCGCCGCCCAGGAAACCGATCACCGACAGGATGCCGACGACGAAGCCCTGGCGGTAGCCGACGATCGCGAACCACACGGCGGCGACCAGCAACAGGATGTCCAGCACGTTCACTGCTTCAAGCCTCGCCTCGTCACTTTCCGGTCGCCGTCATCCGGCCGGGACCCCGGCTCGCCGGGCAGCGGCAACGGCACGGCGTCCCGGGAAAACCCAGCACGGGGGCAACCTTGTCATGCGCGCCAGTCGAGCGGGACCTGCTTGTCGCGGTCCCAGGGGCGCTCCCAGCCCGCGTAGTGGAGAAGGCGGTCGATCACACCGGCGGTGAAGCCCCAGACGAGGGCCGATTCGACCAGGAATGCCGGGCCCCGGTGACCACTGGGGTGGAGGGTGGTGGCCCTGTTGGCCGGATTCGTGAGATCCGCCACGGAAACGGTGAAGACCCGCGCCGTCTCGTTCGGATCGACGACGCCCACCGGGCTGGGCTCGCGCCACCAGCCGAGCACGGGCGTCACCACGAAGCCGCTGACCGGGATGTAGAGCCTGGGGAGCACGCCGAAGAGCTGGACACCGCCGGGGTCGAGCCCGGTCTCCTCCTCGGCCTCGCGGAGAGCGGCCCGCAACGGCCCTTCGGCCGTCGGGTCTCCGTCCCCGGGGTCGAGGGCCCCGCCGGGGAACGAGGGCTGCCCGGCGTGCGAGCGCAGCGTGCCGGACCGCTCCATCAGCAGCAGTTCGGGGCCGTGGTCGCCGTGACCGAACAGGATCAGCACGGCCGACTGGCGCCCCTCTCCGTTCTCCGGCGGCAGGAAGCGGCTGAGCTGCAGCGGCTCGACGGTCTCCGCCACCTGCGCGACGGGGCCGAGCCACCCGGGCAGGCCCTCCGTGCTCAACCGCAGCCGACCGCCGTCCGTCCCGCTCATGCGATCCGTGTCGCTCGCGTGCGTCATCGCCACCCCCGTTCTGCCGGTCCCAACGCCCGTGGGGTCGCGGATCGTTCCGCACGTCCCCCGTACGGGTGTCCTGCCACGCGCCCCGAAGGGAGACGTCCCTCCCCAGGGTGGAGCGCACGTGCGCACACGCCCGTCACCCTGCCCCCAGCGGCGGGGCCGGGATCCCACCCGCGTCCAGGTAAGCCTGCGGCGGCTTGATGCGCTGGCCCGGGAAGCCGCCCTTCTCGTACTTGAGGAGCTTCTTCGCCTTCTCCGGGTCGGTCTCGCCCTCGCCGTACGCCGGGCAGAGCGGGGCGATCGGGCAGGCGCCGCAGGCCGGCTTGCGGGCGTGGCAGATGCGGCGGCCGTGGAAGATCACATGATGCGAGAGCATCGTCCAGTCGCTCTTCGGGAAGAGCGCGCCGACGGCCGCCTCGATCTTGTCGGGGTCGGTCTCCTCGGTCCACTTCCAGCGGCGGACGAGCCGCTGGAAGTGCGTGTCGACGGTGATCCCGGGACGGCCGAAGGCGTTGCCCAGCACCACGAAGGCGGTCTTGCGCCCGACACCGGGCAGCTTGACGAGGTCGTCCAGGCGGTCGGGGACCTCGCCGCCGAACTGCTCCACCAGAGCCTTGGAGATCCCTATCACCGACTTGGTCTTGGCCCGGAAGAAGCCGGTCGGGCGCAGGATCCCCTCGACCTCCTCCGGGTTGGCCGCGGCGAGGTCCTCGGGGGTCGGGTACCTGGCGAACAGCGTCGGGGTGGTCTGGTTCACCCGCAGGTCGGTGGTCTGCGCGGACAGGACCGTGGCGACGATCAGCTGGAAGGGGTTCTCGAAATCCAGCTCGGGGTGGGCGTACGGATACACCTCGGCGAGCTCGCGGTCGATGCGGCGGGCGCGGCGGACGAGAGCGGTGCGGGACTCGTTCCTGGGCGGCTTCGGGGCGACGGTCTTCGAGGGCACGGCGTCCTGGACGGCGATCGTGGCCTTCGAGGCGATCGCCTTCACGGGAGCGGCCTTCTCGGCGGTGGCTTTCCTGCCGACGGCCTTTTGGGCAGTGGCCTTCTTCGCGGTGGCCTTTTTGACGGCGGTCCCGGTCTTCTCTGCGGTGGACGCGGCCTTCGAGGCGGCCGCCTTCTTCGCGGTGGCCCTCTTCACGGCCGCCTTCTTCGCGGTGGCCTTCTTCGCGGCGGCCTTCTTCGCGGCTGTCGCGGTCTCCCTGGCGGCGGTGGTCTTCCCGGCAGGCCGCTTCGCCGACGCCCCACTGGATGCCGTTTGCGTCGTTTTTGCCGTTTTATTACCCTCGTCGCGAGCCTGTTCGCCCACGGCGGAATCACGACGTGCAACCACCCGCTCAGCCCCCTTGGCCTGTGCTGTCACCGGGGATTTGGACACCCGGCCAGCCTAAGGCCCGTCGCCGACATCCGCCGCGGACCCGGGGGATCGGCCCCCAATCGGACCCCTGCCGCGTACCCCGGCTCTTCAATGCGGCATCCTTGTGACAGATCACACTGTTTGGACCGTCCGGCAAAACGGGGAACACGGTCCCCTGGTAAACCGGGGAAGCAACATCCCCTGAGCAGGTCGACAAGGAGAGAACTCGTGGACGACGTTCTGCGGCGCGCCCCGCTCTTCGCGGCGCTCGATGACGAGCAGGCCGCGGAGCTGCGCGCCTCCATGAGTGAGGTGACCCTCGCCCGCGGCGACTCGCTGTTCCACGAGGGCGACCCCGGGGACCGCCTGTACGTGGTCATGGAGGGCAAGGTCAAGCTTCACCGCACCTCGCCCGACGGCCGCGAGAACATGCTGGCCGTACTCGGCCCCGGTGAGCTGATAGGCGAACTGTCGCTGTTCGACCCGGGCCCCCGGACTGCCACGGCGACCGCGCTGACCGAGGTCAAGCTGCTGGGACTGGGCCACGGTGACCTCCAGCCGTGGCTGAACGCCAGGCCCGAGGTGGCGGCGGCGCTGCTGCGCGCCGTGGCGCGGCGGCTGCGCAAGACCAACGACCAGATGTCCGACCTGGTCTTCTCGGACGTGCCCGGCCGGGTGGCCCGCGCGCTGCTGGACCTCTCGCGACGGTTCGGTGTGCAGTCCGAGGAGGGCATCCACGTGGTGCACGACCTCACCCAGGAAGAGCTGGCCCAGCTGGTCGGCGCGTCGCGTGAGACGGTCAACAAGGCGCTGGCGGACTTCGCCCAGCGAGGATGGCTCCGCCTTGAGGCCCGCGCGGTGATCCTGCTGGACGTGGAGCGGCTGGCCAAGCGGTCCCGCTGAAGCTCGGCCCCGTACGACTCCCGGGCCCTGCCTCCCCCGCGGAGGCGGGGCCCGTCGTCGCTCTGCGGGTCCCGAGGCCCCGGCCCGGCACACTTGGCTCATGCCCGACTCATCCCACCCCTCAGCGCACCGCGACGGGCCCGGCAGAGGTCTCGACGCCCAGGGCCACATCCGGCGTGAGGGAGCCCTCGGGCTGGTCACCCAGCCCTTCCGGCCCGTCGTCGCCGCCGCTCGGGAGCGGCTCCCCGGTGTCTTCGGGGCACAGACGACCGGCGCCTATCTCTACGGGTCGATTCCGCGCGGCACCGCGCGCGTGGGACGCAGTGACCTCGACCTGCTGGTCGCGCTGGCAGCGGAGCCCACCGAGGCGGATCACCGTGCCGCCCGTGCCCTCGGGGACGCACTGGACCGGGAGTTCCCGCAGATCGACGGCGTGGGGACGCTCCTGTTCAGCCGTGCGCGGCTGCTGAGCCCTCTGGAGACCTACGACCTGGGATGGTTCGTCGCCTGCCTGTGCACGCCCCTGCTGGGCGAGGACCTGGCCGCCCGCCTGCCCCGCTACCGGCCCGACTCCCGTCTCGCCAGGGAGACGAACGGCGACCTCGCGCTGCACCTGCCGCGGTGGCGCACCCGCATGGCCGAGGCCACCGCGGAGGACGCCCGCCGCACCCTCGTGCGCGGCATCTCCCGGCACCTCGTCCGCACCGGCTTCACCCTGGTCATGCCCCGCTGGAACGGCTGGACGAGCGACCTGCGGGAGATGGCCGAGGCATTCGCGGCCTTCTACCCGAAGCGGGCCGAGCAGATGCGCGCGGCGGCGGCGCTCGGGTACGAGCCCGACGGCGACCCGGCCGTCCTGCGGTCGTACGTCGACGATCTCGGCCCCTGGCTCGCCGGGGAGTACGCGCGCGTGCACGGGATCAAGGCCCCGCGCCCCCAGTGAGTCAGATCAGCCCGTGTTCGCGCAGATAGTCGAGCTGTGCCCGCACCGACAGCTCCGCCGCCGGCCACAGCGAGCGGTCGACGTCGGCGTACACATGGGCCACGACCTCGCTCGGTGCACGATGGCCGTTCTCGACCGCCGTCTCGACCTGCGCGAGGCGGTGTGCGCGATGGGCCAGGTAGTACTCCACGGCGCCCTGGGCGTCCTCCAGGACGGGCCCGTGGCCGGGCAGCACGGTGTGGACGCCGTCGTCGACGGTGAGCGATCTGAGGCGGCGCAGGGAGTCCAGGTAGTCCCCCAGGCGTCCGTCCGGGTGCGCCACGACCGTCGTACCGCGGCCCAGGACGGTGTCCCCGGTCAGGACGGCCCCCTCCGCCGGGAGGTGGAAGCACAGGGAGTCCGAGGTGTGGCCCGGCGTCGGCACGACACGCAGCTCCAGACCGCCGACGCGGACGACGTCCCCGTGGCCCAGGCCCTCGTCGCCGAGCCGGAGCGCCGGGTCCAGGGCGCGCACCTTGGTGCCCGTCAGCTCGGCGAACCGGGCGGCGCCCTCGGCATGGTCCGGGTGGCCGTGCGTGAGCAGGGTGAGCGCGATCCGTCTGCCGGATCGCTCCGCGGTGTCGATCACGTTGCGCAGGTGCCCCTCGTCGAGCGGGCCGGGATCGACCACCACGGCCAGTTCGGAGCCGGGCTCGGCGAGGATCCACGTATTGGTGCCGTCGAGGGTCATCGCCGACGGGTTGGGGGCGAGGACGTTCACGGCGCGCTCGGTGGCGGGACCGGACAGGACCGCGCCGCGAGGCCGGCCGGGAAGGTCTGCGGCGTCCGTCACGACCGGACACCTCCCACGTGGATCATGCCGGTGCTCCCCCCGTCCGGATGTGCTTGGTGAACTCCTCGTGTCCGGGCCAGGCCAGCACGATCTCACCGTCCTCCAGACGGGCCGTGGCCAGGACGGGCGTCAGGTCGCGGCCGGAGGCGGCGGCCAAGGCCTCGTCGGCGGTCGCGTAAGGGATCAGCTGGCGCAGGGTCGCGATCGTGGGCGGCATCATCAGCAGCTCGCCCGCGTCGTACGAGGCGGCCGCCCGGGCCGGGTGGGTCCACACCGTGCGGTCGGCCTCCGTGGAGGCGTTGCGGGTGCGCTGCCCCTCGGGGAGCGCGGCCACGAAGAACCAGGTGTCGTAGCGGCGGGACTCGAACTCCGGGGTGATCCAGCGGGTCCAGGCGCCGAGCAGGTCGGAGCGCAGCACCAGTCCGCGGCGGTCGAGGAACTCGGCGAAGGACAGTTCACGGGCGACCAGGGACGCGCGGTCGGCCTCCCAGTCCGGGGCCGTGGTGTCGCCGACGACCGACTCCGGGGTGGGGCCGGCGAGCAGGACACCGGCCTCCTCGTACGTCTCCCGCACGGCAGCGCACACGACGGCCTGGGCGGACGTCTCGTCGACGCCGAGGCGATCCGCCCACCACGCGCGCGTGGGGCCCGCCCAGCCGATCCGCAGGTCGTGGTCGCGGGGGTCCACGCCGCCGCCCGGGTAGGCGTACGCGCCTCCGGCGAACGCCATGGAGGCGCGCCTGCGCAGCATGTGGACGGCCGGAGCGCCGTCGCTGTCCTTCAGGAGCATGACGGTGGCCGCGCGTTTCGGCACGACCGGAGTGAGCGTGCCCTCCGCCAGCGCGCGGATCCGTTCCGGCCACTCCGGTGGGAACCACTGTCCATTCGCCATGGGCGGAGGCTATCCCGTAGTGCGCAGATGTTCGAGAGGGGATGATCGCCCGCTCCGGGCGGGACCCCCGCGTCACCGGCGGGAGGCCCGTCGCGCCGGCCGTGGTCGGCGGAGCAACGGCAGCCACCGGCCCAGAAGCCGGCAGCCGTCCGCGGCGGAGCATCCGCGGCCACCGGTACAGAAGCCGGCAGCCGTCCGTGGAGCCGCCGGCAGCCGTCCGCGGGAACCGGAAACCGCCGGTGGGGGTCCAGCATCTGCCCGGGGACGGGGGACCGTCCGCGGAGGGTCCGGGAGCCACCGGCGCAGCAGCAGAACCGAGAGACCCCGCCCGGGGAGCCGCTCCTACGCCTCCGTCAGCTCCACCTGGACCTCGACCTCGACCGGCGCGTCCAGCGGGAGCACCGCCACGCCCACCGCGCTGCGCGCGTGCACGCCCTTGTCTCCGAGCACCTCGCCCAGCAGCTCGCTGGCGCCGTTGACGACTCCCGGCTGCCCCGTGAAGTCGGGGGCCGAGGCCACGAAGCCGACGACCTTCACCACGCGCGCGATGCGGTCCAGGTCGCCCGTCACGGACTTCACCGCGGCGAGCGCGTTCAGGGCGCACGTCCGCGCCAGGTCCTTGGCCTCCTCGGCGGTGACCTCCGCGCCGACCTTGCCGGTGACGGGGAGCTTGCCCTCCACCATCGGCAGTTGGCCGGAGGTGTACACGTACGCCCCGGACCGCACGGCGGGCTGGTACGCGGCGAGCGGCGGCACGACCTCCGGCAGCGTCAGCCCCAGTTCGGCGAGCCGGGACTCGACCGCGCTCATGCCTGCTTCTCCCGCTTCAGGTAGGCCACCAGCTGCTCCGGGTTGTTCGGCCCGGGCACGACCTGGACGAGCTCCCAGCCGTCCTCGCCCCAGGTGTCCAGAATCTGCTTCGTGGCATGGACGAGCAGCGGCACGGTTGCGTATTCCCACTTGGTCATGGGCCGACTGTAGCCGCTGTGGCCACCGGGTCACGCGGCCGGCCGCGGCGCCGGTGCGGTCGGCCGCGCGGCCGACCGCCGGGGCGGTTGTCCACAGCCTCCGGCGTATGCCGAGCGCGGACTGGTTACGCTCGAAGACGTGAGCAGGCTCCAGGTCGTCAGCGGCAAGGGCGGGACCGGAAAGACCACGGTCGCCGCGGCACTCGCGCTCGCCCTCGCGACGGAGGGCAAACGCACCCTTCTGGTCGAGGTCGAGGGCAGACAGGGCATCGCGCAGCTCTTCGAGACGGAAGCGCTGCCGTACGAGGAACGGAAGATCGCCGTCGCCCCGGGGGGAGGCGAGGTGTACGCACTGGCCATCGACCCCGAGCTGGCGCTGCTGGACTACCTGCAGATGTTCTACAAGCTGGGCGGCGCGGGACGGGCCCTGAAGAAGCTGGGCGCCATCGACTTCGCCACCACCATCGCGCCCGGCCTCAGGGACGTGCTGCTGACGGGCAAGGCGTGCGAGGCCGTCCGCAGGAAGGACCGCGGCGGCCGGTTCCTGTACGACTACGTGGTGATGGACGCCCCGCCCACCGGGCGCATCACCCGCTTCCTGAACGTGAACGACGAGGTGGCGGGTCTCGCCAAGATCGGCCCGATACACAATCAGGCCCAGGCGGTGATGCGGGTGCTGAAGTCCCCGGAGACGGCCGTGCACCTGGTGACGCTCCTTGAGGAGATGCCCGTCCAGGAGACCGCGGACGGCATCGCCGAGCTGCGCGCCGCCGGACTGCCGGTGGGCCGGATCATCGTGAACATGGTGCGGCCCTCGGTCCTGGGCCAGCCGGAGCTGGAGCTGGCCCGCACGGCACCGCGGACGGCCATCGCCACGTCCCTGTCGGGCGCCGGGCTCGGCGGTGCGCGCCGCGGCGGGCTCGCGGAGCGGCTGGTCGGCCCGCTGCTGGAGCAGGCCCACGAGTACGCGGAGCGGTTCGCCCTGGAACGCGAGCAGCGCACGGTGCTCACGGAGCTGGGCCTGCCGCTGCACGAACTGCCGCTGCTCGCCGAGGGCATGGACCTCGCGGGCCTGTACGAACTTGCCACGGAACTGCGTCAGCAAGGGATCTCATGAGCTCGGACCCGGCCCCCCCGCGCGATGGCACGGCCTCCGCACCCGATGCGGCACACCCCCACGACACCGGCTCCGTGCGCGCGTTGAACCCGGTACCCGCCCTGGAGGTCGACGCCCTCCTCGACGACCCGACGACCCGGATCATCGTGTGCTGCGGCTCCGGCGGCGTCGGTAAGACGACCACGGCCGCGGCCCTGGGGCTGCGGGCCGCCGAGCGCGGCCGCAAGGTGGTCGTGCTCACCATCGACCCCGCCCGCCGTCTCGCCCAGTCGATGGGCATCGACGCGCTCGACAACACCCCGCGGCGGGTGAAGGGCGTCGAGGACGCGGAGGGCGGCGAGCTGCACGCCATGATGCTCGACATGAAGCGCACCTTCGACGAGATCGTCGAGGCGCACGCGGACCCCGATCGGGCGGCCGCCATCCTGAGCAATCCCTTCTACGAGTCGCTCTCCGCGGGCTTCGCCGGCACGCAGGAGTACATGGCGATGGAGAAGCTGGGGCAGCTGCGCGCGCGGGACGAGTGGGACCTGATCGTCGTCGACACACCGCCCTCACGCTCGGCGCTGGACTTCCTGGACGCCCCCAAGCGCCTCGGGTCCTTTCTGGACGGCAAGCTGATCAGGGTGCTGATGGCCCCCGCGAAGATGGGCGGCCGTGCGGGGATGAAGTTCCTGAACGTCGGGATGACGATGATGACGGGCGTCCTGGGGAAGCTGCTCGGGGGCCAGCTCCTGAAGGACGTCCAGACGTTCGTGGCCGCCATGGACACCATGTTCGGCGGGTTCCGCACGCGCGCCGACGCCACGTACAGGCTGCTGCAGGCGCCCGGCACCGCGTTCCTGGTGGTGGCGGCCCCCGAGCGGGACGCACTGCGCGAGGCCGCGTACTTCGTGGAGCGACTGGCCGCCGAGGACATGCCGCTGGCAGGTCTGGTGCTCAACCGGGTGCACGGAAGCGGCGCCGCCCATCTGTCGGCCGAGCGGGCACTGGCCGCCGCGGAGAACCTGGACCTCGCCGCCGATCCGCCCAACGCCGAAAATCTTGAGGGGTCCCGCATTGTGGATCAGAAGGGCGGGAAAGCTGGACTTCGTAACTCTCCCGACACGCACGGAAGTTCAGAATCTCCCTCATCCGCTGCACCGGTTCCCGACGCAGGCTCCCCCGCCCCCACGGATCCGGATCGGAGCATCGAACAACTCACCGCGGGCTTGCTGCGGCTGCACGCGGAACGCATGCAGTTGCTCTCCCGCGAGCAGCGCACACGTGACCGCTTCACCGCGCTCCACCCCGAGGTGGCCGTGGCGGAGGTGGCCGCACTGCCCGGCGACGTCCATGACCTCGCGGGCCTACGGGACATCGGGGACCGCCTCGCGGCCAACCGACCGGAGCCCCCGGAGACACGCGAGGCGCCCGCGTGAGGGCGCCGGGGTCGCCTGCCACGGCGGCGGCCCGCCCAGTCGGCAGCCCGCGTTCCTCTTCGGCACGTGCGGCGCTTCCTCGGCGTGTCAGGCGCACGCGCGAGACGTCCGCACGAGACGCCCGTGGTGAGGCACGTGACGCGGCTCCCGGTGAAGGGGGTCGCACCCGACGTCCGGCCTGCGGTCGCGTGCGGACCCCGGCACCGGGCGCTCAGGGGCCGAGTCCCGAGCCCGCGGGCCCGAGACGACACCGCATACGGGCCGTGGGCATGGCGCGAGGCCGTGGGGAATGCCCGAAAGGCCCGCCTGCGAGCTGGCAGGAAGCCGCGTGACGGCGTGCCCGGGACGCCCATGGCGTATGACCGCGCCGACCGTGGCACACCTGCCGGCCGCGCTCCGGACACTCCGCAGTGGACGCGCTCAGCCCACCGCCGCGTAGTTCTCGTACGCCTCTTCCTCGTCGAGGGGCAGCAGGCCCGCCCCGCGCTCGTACTCCGTACGCGCGGTCTCCAGCAGGCGACGCCACGATGTGACGGTCGGCCGCCTGCGCAGCAGTGCGCGGCGCTCCCGCTCCGTCATGCCACCCCACACGCCGAACTCGACGCGGTTGTCCAGCGCGTCGGCCAGGCACTCCGTGCGTACCGGGCACCCGGTGCACACCGCCTTCGCCCTGTTCTGCGCTGCTCCTTGAACGAACAGTTCATCCGGATCGGTAGTGCGGCAGGCCGCCTGCGCACTCCAGTCGGTTACCCAGCCCATACCGGCGCCGTCCTCTCCCGAATCGAGGCTCCCCCACGGCGGCAGCGGCATATTCACCGCCGCCAGTTGAGGACGTTACGGAAGGTGGGCACAGCGCAACACCCCCGAGGGGCCCAATCTTGAATGGCCCGAACGGACTATGGGTAAGCGGCAGATCACCCGGGGGAGTGAGCTGGCGACATACGCGACTTTCCGGGCAAACCGGGACGGTCCAGTGGTGCCACAACGGACGCCCGCTGACACACAGGGCGGATTCGGGCACACATCTGACAAAAAGTCGGGGGAACACCGGAACGATTCGGGATCGCCGGACGTACTTGATACGTGGCCCTACTGCTGTGACAGTTGAGAGCAGCTTAGGCCAAGGCATATACGCGTGTCCGGCGAACGAGAACGTAGGCTGCCCTCATGCCAAAGAAGCGCTCGGGCGGGGGGCTGTCCCCCGTGCAGCAGGCCACCAAGTTCCTCGGCGTGAGCGTGCTCGCGGGGGCGGTGATGGCCGGCATCGCCCTGCCCGCCGCGGGTGCGCTCGGGCTCGCGGCCAAGGGATCGGTCCAGGGATTCGACGAGATCCCGGCCAACCTCAAGAGCCCGCAGCTGAGCCAGCGCACCACCATCCTGGACAACAAGGGCGGCCAGATCGCGACGGTCTACTCGCGCGACCGCACGGTGGTGGACCTCAAGGACATCTCGCCGTACATGCAGAAGGCGATCGTCGCGATCGAGGACTCGCGGTTCTACCAGCACGGCGCGATCGACCTGAAGGGCGTCCTGCGCGCACTGAACCAGAACGCGCAGAACGGCGGAGTGGCCCAGGGCGCCTCCACGCTCACCCAGCAGCTGGTGAAGAACTACTTCGTGGAGGAAGCCGGCGACGACCCCACGAAGGTCGCCCAGGCCACCCAGCAGACCATCGGCCGCAAGATCCGCGAGCTGAAGTACGCGATCCAGATCGAGAACACGCTCGGCAAGAAGAAGATCCTCGAGAACTACCTGAACATCACGTTCTTCGGCCAGCAGGCGTACGGCGTCGAGGCGGCCTCCCAGCGCTACTTCTCCAAGCACGCCAAGGACCTGAACCTCCAGGAGGCCGCGCTCCTCGCGGGCCTCGTCCAGTCGCCCACGCGGTACGACCCGGTGAACGACGAGGCGGAGGCCAAAAAGCGGCGCAACGTGGTGCTGCAGCGCATGGCCGAGGTGCACGACATCTCGCAGGCCGAGGCGGACAAGGCCAAGAAGACGGACCTCGGGCTGCAGGTGAGCCGGCCGAAGAACGGCTGCATCACGGCGGTCAGGGGAGCGGGCTTCTTCTGCGACTACGTGCGCGAGGTGTTCCTGAACGATCCGGTGTTCGGCAAGAACCGGGAGACCCGGGCCAAGATCTGGAACCGCGGCGGCCTGACGATCCGTACGACGTTGGATCCGCAGGCGCAGGAATCGGTGCAGCAGTCCATCAAGGACCACGTCAACAAGAGCGACGACGTAGCCACGGCCGCGACCATCGTGGAGCCCGGCACCGGAAAGATCCTCGGCATGGGCCAGTCCCGGCCGTACGGCTTCGGCAAGGACGAGACGCAGATCAACCTGTCGGTGGACAGGTCCATGGGCGGCGGCGCGGGCTACCAGCCCGGTTCGACGTTCAAGCCGATCGTGGCCGCGGCCGCCATCGAGGGCGGCAAGTCGGCGACCCAGGAGTACTCGTCGCCGTACGAGATGCCGTACCCGAGCCCGGTCGCGGCCTGTGGCGGCAGGAAGTGGTTGAACACGAAGAACTGGAAGCTCACCAACGAGAACGAGTCGGAGCGCGGCCCGTACGCGATGAAGGAGGCGACCGCCAAGTCGGTCAACACCTACTACGTGCAGCTGATCAGCGACATCGGCATCTGCCCGGTGATAGACATGGCCGGCAAGATGGGTGTGAACCGCGCGGACGGCCGGAAGATCACCGAGGCCCCGTCGATCGCGCTCGGCACCCAGGAGATGTCGCCGCTGACGATGGCGAACGCGTACGCGACCTTCGCCTCCCGCGGCATGTACTGCACTCCGGTCGCCATCGAGTCGATCACGCGGACCGTCGGCGGCCAGCACAAGTCCCTGAGCGTGCCGAAGTCGACGTGCACGCGCGCCATGTCGGAGAACACCGCGGACACGGTCACCACCATCCTGAAGGGTGTCGTCGAGGACGGTACGGGTCAGCAGGCCGGCCTCGGTGATCGTCCCAGCGCGGGCAAGACCGGTACCACGGACTACCGCTACGCCGCCTGGTTCGTCGGCTACACGCCGAACATGGCCGGCGCGGTGTGGGTCGGCGACCCGGCGCACAAGCGGCGCATGACGAACATCACCATCGGCGGCGTCACCTACGCGAAGGTCTTCGGCGGCCAGGTCCCGGGCCCGATCTGGCGCGACATGATGACGGGCGCCCTGGAGGGCAAGCCGGTCGAGGACTTCTCCCTCGTCGACATCCCCGACCCCATCCCCGACGGGGGCGACAAGAACGGGGACAGGAAGGGCAACGGCAACCGCAACGGCGGCCAGACCATCGGAGGCCTGATCACCGGAGGAGCCGGAGGCGGCGGACTCCCGACACCCAGCTTCTCGATCCCCGAGGGATGGATCCAGGGGAACGGAAACGGCGGGAACGGAAACGGCGGACTGCGCGGATAGCACCCGCGCTCCCGGAGCCCCCGCAGTCCCTCGGGAGGGCCTGCGGGGGCTCCGAGACTTCCAATACCTCCTGTGCTTCTGTACTCCCCGTGCTCCTGCGCTTCCTGTACGACGACGGGGCGCCCCTCGGCCGGAGAGGCGCCCCGTCGTCGTACGCGCTGATCAGGAGCGAACCGTCAGCCGCCCGCGAGGATCTGCTTGACCACCGCGGCGACACGGCCGCCCTCCGCCTGACCGGCCACCTTCGGGTTCACGATCTTCATGACCTGGCCCATCGCGCGCGGGCCCTCGGCGCCGGCCGCCTTCGCCTCCTCCACGGCCTGGGCGACGATCTGCCGCAGCTCGTCGTCGGACAGCTGCTTGGGCAGGTACGCGGCGAGCACCTCGCCCTCCGCCTTCTCCCGCTCGGCCTGCGCGGTGCGCCCGCCCTGCGCGAAGGCATCGGCGGCCTCGCGGCGCTTCTTCGCCTCGCGGGTGATCACCTTGGTGACCTCCTCATCGGAGAGCACGCGCTTCTCCTTGCCCGCGACCTCCTCCTTGGTGATCGCGGCGAGCGTCAGCCGGAGCGTCGAGGAGCGGAGCTCGTCGCGCTCCTTGATCGCGGCGTTGAGGTCTTCCTGCAGCTTCGACTTGAGCGTGGTCATGGCTTGATTGTCGCAGGCGTGACGGTGCGTCCGCCCACCGATTTCGAGGGGGCCCGCGCGAGTCGTCCGACGGCCTCCGCCGGCCGGCCGCGGCTGTCCACAGGCGTGCGCGGCCCCCTTCTGGTTCTGACACGATGGTCATATGCGCGCGCGATACGGAGCACCCCTGGGAATCACGGCGGTCGCCGCCGCCGGACTGCTGTACTCGGCCGGGTTCGAGGCCCGTTCCTTCCGGCTGCGCCGGACGACGGTCCCGGTGCTGCCCCCCGGGGCGCGCCCGCTGCGCGTGCTCCAGGTCTCGGACATCCACATGGTGAGCGGGCAGCGCAAGAAGCAGCGCTGGCTGCGCTCACTGGCCGGCCTGCGCCCCGACTTCGTACTCAACACCGGGGACAACCTGTCCGACCCGGAGGGCGTGCCGGAGGTGCTGGACGCGCTTGGCCCGCTGATGGAGTTCCCCGGAGCCTACGTCTTCGGTTCGAACGACTACTACGGCCCCAAACTGCGTAACCCCGCCCGCTACTTGGTGGAGAAGGCGAGGGGCCGCCACGGCCTGAACGGCAACGCACCCGTGGTCGGCGCCGTCCACAACCCCTGGGAGGACCTGCGTGACGGCTTCGACGCGGCGGGCTGGCTGAACCTGACGAACACCCGGGGGACGCTGAAGATCGACGGACTGGAAGTCGAGCTGACGGGCCTGGACGACCCCCACATCAGACGCGACCGGTACACCCATGTGGCGGGCGGCCCCTCCACGGCGGCGGACTTCTCCATGGGTGTGGTCCACGCTCCCTACCTGCGCGTCCTGGACGCGTTCACAGCGGACGGCTATCCGCTGGTCCTGGCGGGCCACACCCACGGCGGCCAGCTGTGCATCCCCCTCTACGGCGCCCTGGTCACCAACTGCGACCTCGACACCGACCGGGTGAAGGGCCTGTCGCGGCATACGGCGGAGGGCCGCACGTCGTACCTGCATGTGTCGGCGGGCTGTGGGACGAACCGCTACACGCCGGTGCGGTTCGCGTGTCCGCCCGAGGCGACACTGCTGACGCTGGCGCCGAGGAAATAGCGGCTTCCGCCCGGATCCTCCGCCCGGATCCAAGCGACGGTAACCCGCCCGGATCACCCGTATCGCCCGTTCTGCCCGATTCGCTTAGCGTGAGGGCATGATCGCCCCGATACCCAAGGACATCCCGGACCTGCCCGCGGTACCGGGCATGCCGACGCTGCTGCCGTCCGACGTCCCCGCGGCGGCCGTGATGACCCCGGTCCGCCACCCGGTGACAGCCGCCTACCGCCTGCTGGTGGCACTCGTCACCGCGGCGGCCGTGGCGGTCGACCTGGTCCTCGGTCTCAGTCCGGGTCGGGTGCTGAGCTACTTCACGATCCAGACCGGCGTGCTCGTCGCGCCGGTCTTCGCGCTGTCGGCATGGCGGGCGTGGACGGCCCGCCGCCCGCTGCCGCCGCTGGTGACCGGCGGCACGCTGTTCTACACCCTGATCGCGGGCCTGCTCTACCACGTGGTCCTGGTGAACGAACCGGGCACGTTCTCGATGACCGGCCCCACCGACGCACTCACAGGCTGGCCGGCACTCGCCAACCAGGTACTGCACACCGCGATCCCCGCCGCGGCGCTGCTGGACTGGCTCCTACTGACCCACCCGGCCCCCCTGGGCCTGCGGCACGCGACACGATGGCTGCTGTACCCGGCGGCGTACCTGATCTTCTCCCTGGCACGGGGAGCGCTGATCCCGCCGGGACGGGAGGGCCGCTATCTCTATCCCTTCCTGGACGCTGGCCACCTCGGCTACAAGAGCGTCCTCGGCAACGCGCTCCTGCTCGGCCTGGCGTTCTTCGTCGTGGCCCTCCTCCTGGTCGCCGCCGACCACCTCCGCCCGGACCCGATCCGCCGCCGCCCGAAAACCGGATTTCGTCTCCAGCCACCAGTGGGCTAAAGTAAACGATGTCGCCGCGAGAAGCAGCGACATCGGGGTGTAGCGCAGCTTGGCAGCGCGCTTCGTTCGGGACGAAGAGGTCGTGGGTTCAAATCCCGCCACCCCGACAGTGAAGTACCAGGTCAAGGGCCTGATCCGGCAACGGATCAGGCCCTTCCTGCGTCTCCGGTGATCGTTTGGGAGAAGTCCGGGAGAAGATCTTGGTCGGCGTCTCCCAACAGGTGATCGTCGAGCATTAGCAACATGTCTCAGCTGCGCCGACCCGCACCTGCACGTTCGCGAACGACCAGTCGCCGACTCGACCGTGGAGGTGCCTCAGAACTCCGAGCCTGGGAGCTCCGTCATGCCTGTGGACATGGGCCGCGGAGGGGGCTCGTTCGACGAACGCGACGTGCCTGTCAGTGCTGAGCAATATCGACGAGCCCGGACAACGGAGGACGGACGCCGACATGCGGGCTGACGAGGCACACGCGTCGCGCTACAAGCCGTGCCGAAGAACTACTGCGCGGAGCCGAACACCCTGCGGCGGCGCGGATAGGGCTCCTGGAGGCGAAGACATCCGAGACCTACGCGGCGATCGAGCGAACCGATCCCACGCTTGCTCGGCGTCGACACTGAGGCATCGTCATTCTGGGTACAGCCGTTGCCGAGAATGGCGCAGGTAGGCGGATCGGCCGCGCGGTGAGTTCCCGCCACCTTGGGCTCCATGTCAGCCCGCACCGCTACTGTCTTCGCTCATGACCGCGTTACTCGAACGTGAGCTCCGGGACCTCTTGGCGGAGCAGCTGGACGTTCTCGAACCAGGACTGACCCTCGTCCGATGCGAGTTTGCGCTGAGCGACCCGCCACTCCGTACAAGGGGCTGGATCGACATCCTTGCTCGTGACCGACACGGCCTGTGGGTGATCATCGAGTTGAAGCGTGCTACGTCCACATCGCGTGAGGCGTTGCACGAGGTCGCGAAGTACGCAGAGCTGCTCCAGCGCGACAAGCAGGTCGCGCCTGACCGCATCCGTGCCCTCATCGTGTCGACCGACTGGCGCGAACTACTCGTTCCGGTGAGCAACATGGCCCGTGACTGGAGCCATGACCTTCGCGGTTACGAACTCCAGGTGTGTGACGATCGGACACTCAGCGCTGAGCGCGTCGCGATGCTTCCATCGTCGCCTGAGCAGTACGTCACACCGGTGCACGGCATCTACCTCTACGCGAGCCCCCAGGACCGAGACCGAGGATGGAAGCACATACGGCAGATCGCTTCCGAGATCGGCGCGCCCAACCTCCTTGCTGCCGACTTCGAACGCGTCAGCGCCAAGGACGGTGTCAGCGCGCATTACGGCCTGTACCTGGGTGTCGGCACCGTGGAGTGGGGGAGCGCGTTGTCGAACTCCCCGGAAGTGGACGGGTACGGTGCGAAGCACCCGGCCGAGTACGAGGCATTGTGCGAAATCAACGCGCGCGTTCGCTGCGTCGAAGTCGGGTCGGCTTACCCGGGGGTGCTGGGCACTCTCCTAGGCGATCCCAATTGGGAGATCACCGGGTATCGGGGCACTGGAGCGTTTGCCCTGGGTAACGGGGCGTATGAGGAACGCGACTGGCTGCAGATGCTGGCTGGTCATGATCGCGGGGACGGGCACGCCAAGTACATCGGCTCCGCCAATCCCCGAATCACCGGCCGGTGGCACTCATTTGTGGATCAGGCCATGACCAGCCTCGGTGGCAACCCCGAGTGGGAGATGCTTGTCCGGGCGTGGCTGGAGCGAGTTGCCGAGCAGCCAGGCGACATCGACGTCGTCTTGTGGATCTACAACCCCTGCGACCTGATTCAGACCCTCATCTATGGATGGCCGGATGAGCTCACCCTGTGGGAACCACGCATCAAAGCCGTCGCCCGCTTCCCCGACGGAAGCCGCTCCGTCGCCGAGGGTCGGCTGTGTGCAAACAGCACTGGGGGTGCGCCAGGCTTTCATCACTACGTCCACGAGGTGTATCGCGATCCGGTGAGCTGGATGACGACTCGATACGGCGGCACCACCTGGATGACTGATCTGGATCTGGTTCGCCGCCTTGGGCTGCGCTACATGATGTTTGAGATCTTCAGCGGCCATCCTGGGCCGCCAACCCCAGAAGACGAGCGCGGACTCTGGTTGGTCGAGGACGGGCAGGCGACCCGATACTCATCCCACGCCCCAGAGTTCGCCATGGCCTGGCGTCTCAACACCTACGGGGGAAAGCTCGTGACCCTTCGAGATTTCCTGACGACGTACCGGCACGAAGTCAACACGCTCCGTATCGAATATCTGGAGAGTGTAGACGTGAGGCGCTAACTTCGCGGGGTCACACGTACGAGATACCCACTTCGTTGAGCCGAGGCGCGATGGTTGTCACGAAGGCACGCTGGTTGTCACGTTCGCCCGTTCAGAGGCGCTAAGGGAAGAAGTCGGGGATGAATGAGTACTCCTGGCCCGACGACGGCATCGAGCTCGGCGCGAGGGCCCAGGCCGCCTGGCCAGCGACGTGTGAGGCGCTTCCTGTGGGAACCCAAGTGACCGGCGAAGTCATCGGTCGCCAGCCCTTCGGCGTCTTCCTGCGCATCGACGGTGCCCTGAACGCGATCGGCCTGGCCGAGATCTCGTCGATGCCTCATGATGCTGAACTGCCCCAGGTCGGCACCCACGTCACTGGCGAGGTCCTCGGGCATGCCGAGCACAACCACCAGGTGAAGATCACCCTCAGCAGACGGAGGCCCGCCGGGACTTGATGGGTGACAGCACAGCAACAGAGCCCCCTGTTGAATGCCGTCGGCGCTCAGTGGGGCCGCCCTGCCCACGACGGGAGTCGAGGAGAACGTTCAGGAGAGTCCGATCGGTCCATGGCATCACGCAGGCACCGCGGTGTCCCCGGTACGGTGCGCCACCGGGGACACCGCGGCTCTTCGCCTTCGTATGTCCTAGGCACGCCCTCCGAGTAGCCGGTCAAGCGCCTCTACCGGCGACTTCGGGCACATAGATCGGCGCGCGTCGAGCGCCGCTTCCCACTGCTCGGTCAGCCCTCGCAAGAGGCGTCGACGCATGCCCGGTGTGACATGGGCGTAGCGGGCGGAGACCGAGCCGTCAATGTGGCCCATGCGCTCGTCCATGAGCACTTTCTCGGTGCCGAGGTCCTCCATCATCGTCCGGTGCGTGTGGCGAAGCCCGTGCGGCGTGAGGCCCTTCGCGATGGGCAGCCAGCAGGCGTCTGCCCGGGCGGCTGACCCTCGGCCTCGGGCCGGGATGCCAGGCCACGGCTCGCCGAGGATCGGCACCGGGCGGGCCTCCTGTGGCGCCTTCTTCGGGTACCAGCCGGAGACCGCCGGGGTGAACAGCCAGGTGGCGAAGCCGTTTCGACGCCAGTGGGCCGCAGGCTCCGACGTGACACCTCCTCGTACGAACCCCAGCTCCCCGATGGCGAGTTCGACGCGAATGCGGGTGCCCTCGCGTACACGGCCGGGATGGTTGAGGACGTTCGAGACCGTGCCGGTGGAGACTCCGGCGCGGCGTGCGACGTCGACGAGCTTGGCGCCCTGGTGGCTGCCAGTGCGCGCCGCGCCCTGGCCTCGGAAGACGTACGTCCTGCCGTGGCAGGGGCAGGGGGTCGGCTTCGTACGGGCGATGTGGTTGAAGACCAGGGCCGACAGCCAGTCCGTCGAGTCGATGTCGCGGTAGCTGTCGTCCTTGGGCGGGCAGCGCACCAGCTCGCCAGTGTCCAGCTCGTACAGCTGCCACTCGACGCGGAACGCGCCAGGCCGGACGAACTCCGCTTCCAGGCCGACGATTTCACCCCACCGTTTGCCGGTGTAGCCCTTGAGGACCGTGGCGACGAACTCGTCGTCGCGGCCGGAGAGCAGGGCCGCCCGCTCGGCGGTGAGCAGGATGCCGAGCGCGTCGGTGACGACCTTCTCCGGGCCCCGGTCACGGGAGCGGCCGGCGCGCTTGCCCCGTCCGCGCCGCCTGGCCGCAGGGTTCGACGTTATCAGGCCCTCGTCGATCGCGTCCTCGAAGATCAGGTGGAGCGTCGCGCGCCACGTCTTGACGCTGGAGGCCGCGTACGCAGCCCGCTCCTTCTTCTCCCACAGCTCGACGTCCGTACGCAGGATGCCCGAGAGCGCCTTGTCCTCGAAGTCGGGGAGCAGGTGCTCCTCGATGTGGCGCTTGTAGTTCTGCATGGTCGAGGCGGCCAGGTCCTGGGCGGCGTACCAGCGGCTCGCGTACTCGCCGAAGGTTTCCTGTCCGAGACCCGGATCGCGCCACTGGCCACGCCGAACGGTCACCTCTTCGGCGTCTGCGGCCTGCTTGGCCTCGCGCTTGGTGGCGAACTTGACCACGGCGCCCGTGGAATCGGCGACGGTGCCGTACTTGCCGTCCTCGATCTTGTAACGGCCACGCCAGTAGCCGCTGCGCTTCTCCGCGTACCCCACGGATTTCCCTCCCTTCTGTCGTGTGGGGTGCGTTAAGCAGCAGGCCCGTACTGGGACTTGGCCGTCCGGCGCGGCGGCCGGGCCTGGAGCCGGACGGCGGGCACCGCCGCATCAGGCCGGTGCCGAGCGGGAGACTTACGCGTCGGCGCAGCAGCGACGACGGGGCGCTGCGCATGCACGGCTGGGCGCTCTTCGTGCATGCGGATGATCTCCGCGAGGTGCTCGTCCGAGAAGCGGTAAGCACGCCCGACGCGGGTGAACGGAATGAGCCGGCGGCGGGCGCGGTCCTTGACCCACCAGGCGGAGCAGCCGAGGACGGCGGCGACTTCCTCGGGGACGTAGAGGCGCGGCAGGTCGGGCTCGGCGGGCGAAGCCGGTTCGGAGGCAGGGGTTATCACGGGTTGACGCAAGGGACGGGTCCTCTTCTGACGGGTATAGGGCGCGGCAACGCCGACCCGCCGGTCGATCGCTAGGGATGTGCGTGAGGTGCCCGGCCTGGGGGTTTGCGGGTCCAGGTCGGGAGGGGTGCCGAACGCTATGCCTCGTCGGTGAGGTGGCCGTCGCGGTCGCCGGGCGGAGGACCGTGCATCTTCACCATGGTCTTGCTGGCCTCCTCCGCGATGGCGCTCTGGACCATGAGGTCGGCTTCCTCGCGAATGTCGGGCTGCTCGGCGAGATAGGCGTCGAGCGCTTCGCGCGCCTCCGTGAAGGCCATGTTGGCTCTCTGCGTCGCACGGAAAGCGTCCACGACCTCGTCGATGAGCTCCATGGCGCGAGCCTTGGCCGCCAGTTGGGGTGGCCCGACGAGGTTGCGCAGGTCGATGCCGAAGACCTCGGCGAAGCCGATGGCGTCGTCGAGGTTGATGCGGCGCTTCCCGTTTTCGATCCGCCAGACCGCGGACGGATTCATGTCGAAGCCGGCCTCGTTGAGCCGGTCGGACAGGGCATTGGTGCTCCAGCCGCGCGCTTCGCGCTCCACCCTGATGCGGGTTGCGACGTTCGCTTCGCCGCTGAGCAGGACGCCCTCGGACGGTTCCTCCTCCGCCACCGCCACCTCCTTCCGTTCGTAGCAACGCACTGCGGTTTGCAGCGCAGCCTAAACAGTAGCACCCTCACTGCGAGATGCAAAATGCTTCTGCGATCCGCAATTTATGTGGCATAGTGGTGGCATCCACCCCACGCCCACCCGAGGAGCCCGCACGACCGGACGTCACATGAAAAAAGCCCCCGGCGAAGCCGGGGGCTCAAGCGCAAACCTCTCAACCGCCATCCCTAGCGATCAACCTGCGGAGTCCGGGATTGCCGTCCCATATGGCCCGCAAGCAGAGGAGCTGATGCCCAGTATGACCGATGCCCAGCCGAATACGCCATCCCTTCCCGAAGGCCACGGCACGTCGTGGCCTCCCGTTGCCGTGCCCGGCCAACCGGCTGGCTCCGCCGCGCCTCCGGCGGAGGAGGACCGTGACGACGCCACCTCGTCACCACCGCTGACCGAGGCGGCGCAGATCCTGGCTGATCTGCGGGCGCAGATCAAGCGGTACGTGGCGATGCCCAGCGAGGAGGCCGTGACGGCGGTGGCCTTGTGGATCGCGGCGACGCATCTGCAGCGTGCGTGGCAGCACGCACCGCGCCTGGCGATCGTCGCTCCGGAGAAGCGGTGCGGGAAGTCCCGGCTGCTGGATGTGGTGACCGAGACGGTGCACAACCGCCTGATCACGGTCAACGCCAGTGCGGCGGCGATCTTCCGGTCGATCGACGGGGATGACCCGCCCACCCTCCTGGTCGACGAGGCCGACACCCTCTTCAGCAGCCCCAGGGCCGCGGAGAAGAACGAGGAGGTGCGTGGCCTGATCAACGCCGGGCACCAGCGTGGCCGACCGACGCTGCGGGTGTCGGGGCCCGAGCATCAGGTGCAGGAGTTCCCCACCTTCGCCATGGCCGCGCTCGCCGGGATCGGCGATCTCCCCGACACGATCCAGGACCGGGCGGTAGTCATCCGCATGCGCCGCCGCGTGGCGGGCGAGAAGGTGGCCTCCTTCCGCACCGGCCGGGACACCCCGGCCCTGAACGCGATCCGCGCCCGCCTTCACTCCTGGCTGCAGCCGCTGTACGCGCAGGCCATAGAGATGGAGCCGCCCATGCCGGTCGAGGACCGCGCGGCGGACACCTGGGAACCGCTGGTCATCATCGCCGACCTCGCCGGAGGCGACTGGCCCACGCTCGCCCGCAGCGCCTGCCGCGCCATGACCGACTACGAGGCCGGCCAGGACGAGGAGGGCGGCCTGCGCACCCGCCTCCTCGTCGGCATCCGCCGCGCCTTCGCCGCCGTCGGCGACCCGGCCGTGCTGAGCACGAAGCACCTGCTGGAGGCGCTCAACGCGGACAGGGAAGCACCGTGGGCGGAATACGGCGCCAACGGCCTGACCCCGCGCGGCCTGCAGTTGCTGCTCAAGCCGTACGGCATCAGCTCGGCCAACCGCCGCTTCCCCGACGGCACTCAGGCCAAGGGCTTCGCGCGCAACCAATTCCTCGACACCTGGGCCCGCTACTGCCCCGAGCCCAAGGCGGCTGACGCACCTGCTCCGCCGGCCGACGGGCCGCTGCCCGGCACCGCAGTCTGACCCGACTCCACTCGCATCACTCGTCCCCGCGCAGGTCAGCACGGGGACGAGTGAAAGAGGCGCAACGAGTCGTCTCGACATCACCACGCCACTCGTACCTGCGCTGACCAGGCACGCGACGAGTGATACGAGTCCCAGCACCCCACGACGGTCACAGCGCCCTGCCCCGTCTGCTCGCAGGTGCCCCCACCCCACCGGAGGTCTCCCCTGCCCCCGCACGCATCCACCACACCCGAATCTGCTCCGCCCAAGACGGGTGCCATCCGCTTCGGCATCGCCCTGCTCGGCACCATCGGCTTCGTCCTGTCCTATGACGCCCTGCGGCAGATGGCCGTCGCCGCCCACATCCGCCCGATCTTCGCCATCGGTTTCCCCCTCGTCATCGACGGGTTCATCGCCATCGGCATCGGCACCCTGCTCCTGGTGCGCACCGCGTCCACGGCCGCCCGCATATACGTGTGGATCCTCGTCAGCCTGGCCACCGCGCTGAGCATCTGGGCCAACGCGCTCCACGCCGTACGCCTCAACGAGCAGGCCCTGGGCGGCGGCCTAAAGCTCGACGACTGGACCGTGGCAGTGCTCTCCGCGCTCCCACCACTCGCCCTGGCCGGCGCGGTGCACTTCTACCAAATCATCCAGCGTGACCTCGCACTGTCCGCTGAGCAGGAGGGCGCCAAGCCGGTCTCCAGCGGCGCCGCTTCCGATGTCCACCTGCCCACGCGCCTCAAGGTGGCGGACGGCTCGGCAGACGTGGCGGAAGAGGCTGCCGATGTGGCAGATTCCGCCGCCACTTCCCGTGCGGACGACGAAGCGGATACGGACCCCATCGACCCCGAGCTGCTCGCCCTCGCCCGCCATGCGCCGCGTGGACGCGGAGGCAAAGCCTCACGCCGCCACATCGAGGACGCGGTTCGGAGCACCGGCCGCACGATCGGCAAGGACGAGGCGGAACGCGTCAAGGACGCGCTCCAGGCCGAACTCGACGAAGCCGCAGCAGCCGAACCGAGCGAGACCGCGCCAGCGGCGATCGCCTCCTGACCACCGGCCGCTGCCAACCGCGTCCCGCATCTCTCGTCCCCGCGCACGTCAGCGCGGGGACGAGTCTCCCTTCGGCGACGAGTCGACCCGACATCGCCACACTCCCCGATCCACACCCCACCGAATAGGTCGCCATGCCCGCACCACAGCACGAACTGCCCACCGCACACCCGGAGATGATCACGAACACAGCACCCACGACCGCGTCAGCAAGGTATCCCGCTGGACCGTCCACAGGCCGGCCTCACGGGGAAGCCTCCGCCCCGGGGGTGGCGGAGGCACTCGGGCACCAGGGGGTGCCCGAGGATGAGCAGCCTGCCGACGCCGACATCGCCGCCGCTGCCGACGCGCCGTTGCCACGTGCTGCCGACGTCGCCGCCCTGCACCGTGTCGCCCGACGTCGCAAGCCTGACCCGAGCGGCCGACGCAAGGAGCGGGTCGATGCCCGCTACAGCGTCGAGGAGAAGGCCGCCATCCTCGCCAAGGCCAGGTCGCTGAACGTCAGCGGCGCCCACTACGTCGCCGTCGTCGCCCTCGCCCACGTCCACGGCGACCTCACTGTGCCCGGCCAGCGCACCCAACTCGACGACTACATCGACGAACTCAACGCCCTACGCCGCGAGGTCGCCTTCATCGGCCACAACGTCAACCAGATCGCCAAGAAGCTCAACTCCGGAGGCCATCCACACCCTGGGGACAGCGACCTGCTGACCCAGACCGACCGGGCCCTGGACGCGGTCGGTGAGGCTGTGTGCCACATAGCGGCAGCCGCGAACCAGTCCGTCAGCCACAAGGCGGCCCGATGATCGCGAAGATCACCGGCGGCCAGAACACCGCTGACTTGATCCGCTACCTGTACGACACGAGGAAGAAGGGCCACACCGACCCGCACCTGGTCGCCTCCTGGGACGGTTTCGCCCCTGACCCCGGCCGCGCCGATGACTTCGACGCCACCAAGAGGGCTCTCGTTGCCGACCTCGACCTGCACGTCAAGCAGGCCGAGCGGCTCGGCCGTGCCCCCGAGAAACACGTGTGGCACTGCTCGATCCGCGCCGCCGAGACCGACCGTCACCTCAGCGACGAGGAGTGGAGCGACATCGCCCGCCGCGTCGTCGCCGCCACCGGCATCGCCCCCGACGGCGACCCGGACGGCTGCCGCTGGGTCGCCGTACGGCACGCGCCGGACCACATCCACATCGCCGCCACCACCGTCCGCGCCGATCTGCGCACCGCACGGCACTGGAACGACTACCTCACCGCGGATCGCGAACTCGCCGCCATCGAGAAGGAATACGGGCTGTTTCAGATCGTGCGCGGGGACCGCACCGCCGCGAAGCGACCCACCCGCGCCGAACAGGAGAAGGCCAAGCGCGCCGACCAGGCCCGAACCGCCCGCGAACGCCTGCGCACCACGGTGCGCACCGTGGTGGCCGCCGCTACCAGCACCGAGGAGTTCGTCTACCTGCTGGAGCACACCGACGGCATCCTCGTCGACGTCAAGCACTTCCCGTCCGGAGACGTACGCGGCTACACCGTCTCCCTCGAAGGCGACGTCAACGCCGTGCAGGAGCCGGTCTGGTACTCAGGATCCGAACTCTCTCCCGACCTGTCCTTTCCCAAGATCCGCAAGCGCCTCGACGCCATCGAACCGCAACAAGGCCCGCGCAAGACCAACCCGTGGCACCAAGCCACCGCCGCCGCGGAACGCATCCCCCATCGCCTTGAGCACGGTGATGACACAGCGGCCCAAGCCCACCTGGCTGCCTTCGGTGAAGCCCTCGACGCCCTGCCCCTTCGCGCACCCCAGGCAATCTTGCCCCAGCTCCGTCAGGCGGCTGAGGCGTTCGAGCGCGCCACTCGCTCCCGCATCCAGGCCGAGCACCAGCACGCCCGCGCCCTGCGCGGCGCCGTGCGGGCCATGGTCCGCGAGCCCGCCCCCAAGGACGGCGCCCTACTGGCGATGTCCCTTGACGCCGCGATCCTCGTCGTCATCGCCGCCGCCCGCTGGCACCAGCTCCGCCACCACGACCAACAGGTCGTCGCAGCCCACCAGACCCTGGTCCATCTGCGGGCCGCCTACGAACAAACTGCCGTCGCGCCGCTGACCGTGCTCGCCCAGCGCAGGCCACCCACGCAGGTAGTGGGGCGGCACATCCTCCTCATCCGGCAAACAGTGCCCGATCACGCAGAACAGGTGTTGGAGGACCCGGCCTTCGACGCACTCGCTGCCGTGCTCGCGGACGCAGAGAAGGCGGGGCACGACCCGAAGCAGCTCCTGCGACAGGCCGCCGACCAGCGTGCGCTCGATAATCACCACCGGCTGCTCCGGCCGCTCAACCACACTCGCCCCAGGTGCGGCGACGCTGACACACCCACCGCGAGCCTCACGTGGAGTCGGGTAGGTCCGCCGCCTGCCCGCTGCTCGCAGCGGTACGGCCCCGTACGGGGCCGTACCGCTGACCTCCGGACCAAGACCCTGGCGGCCTTACCGCCCCCGGGCCTCGGCGAGCGCGCTCACCAGTACGTCCAGGTCGCCGGTGTAGACGATCACGTCCTCGTCGTCGGCTGGGGTATCGAAGCGGGCGAAGAAGTCGTCCAGGGCCTCGGGGGTAACGGTCAGCGCGTTGGCGTCCTCGCGTGCGTTGCGCTCGGCCAGGCGCCGCAGCAGCTCGTCGCGGTCGGCGGGCAGGTAGACGGCCACGGGCAGGCCGCCAGCTTCGCGGGCGGCCTGCCGCCACGCGTCACGCTCGGCACGGCGCCACAGGCCGTGATCCAGGACGACGTCGTTGCCGGCCTCGATCTCCTTGATGAACCGGTCCCGGATCGCTTCGACCACGGGGCGTTCACGCTCGAAGTAGGTGTGCTCGGGGTAGTCCACGCCGTACCGGCCGTGGAGGCGGTGGACCTCCTCGTCCACGGACAGCCGGAGGTAGCCGCGGTCGGCCAGGGCCTGGGCGACGGTGGTTTTCCCGGAGCCGGTGAGGCCGGCCAGGAGTACGGCGAGGGGCACGTGGTCGTCCTTCCGCGACATGGTGTCCGCGAGCGCGGGTGCTGCCTGTCAATCCTGGCCGCTGTGGGCATGCGGACGCCAGGCGGAGAAGATGCTGCGGGCCTCGGAGGGCCAACTGAAGGGCATCCGGTCCAGGCTCACCCGGCGGAAGGCGAACCGCGGATCACTGGTGTTGATCACGCCGCTGTGCCGTCCGACGTGGGCCAGCAGGCGTCCGGCCTCGTCGCGGACGGCCGGGGTGTGTTCCTGCCAGGTGCCGGAGGTGAAGTGCTGGACCCGGCGGCGCAGGTCGTCCAGGACGCCCGAGCGCCACTTGAAATGGTGAACCGCGCAGATGTGGTCCGTGTCCGGCCGGTGGCCCGGAGCTCGGTGGTTGCCGGAGGAGACGGTGACGTCGTGGCGGGCGAGGACGATCTTTCTCGGGTCGCCGTGCAGGAGCCGGTGGGTGAGGTGGCCGCCGAGGGGATAGGCGAGATCGAGTCCGCCTTCGGGCCTCCAGCCGGTCAGGCATCCGCTGGCGGCGACGCGGTCGAGCATCAGACCGCCCACCACAGGGTTGCCGGATTTCTCGGCCTGGGCGATCACCTCTTTCAGCGGGGAGGGGTACTGCTGGAACTCATCAGCGTCGGCCAGTAGGTGCCAGCCGGGACCGGCCCGATGCCGCAGGGCGTCGCGGAGCTGGGTGTTGGTGTGCTCGTGCCAGGGGCCGGTGCTGGTGCCGGTGGGGATGATGCCCAGCGCTCGGCAGGCGGCCTGGAGTTCGTGCCTCTGGGCGGCGGGAACGTGGTCGGGGAAGTGGAAGGCGATCAGGAACCGCTCGATGCCCAGCCATCGGTAGTGGCGGGCCCAGGCGGTCAGCAGCGGCGGCTCGACGGGACCGATGACAGCGATCAGGGCGGGAGGCGTGCTCGGCATTCAGGACTCCTGCGTGCGGAAGGGGGCGAAGGTGCGGGTGAGGAAGTCGGCCTGCTCGGCGGCCGACCGCATCCCGAGCAGTCCCAGGGCCTCCGGTCCGGGCAGCGGGGGCGGCTGGCGGATAACGGTGTGCAGGGCGTCTGCGAGGGCGTCCGGGTCGCCGGCTGGGAACGTCAGGGCCCAGGGCTGGCCGTGCAGGCGGGCGGTGAGGTCGCCGTCGTGCTCGGAGACGATCAGGGGGATGCCGAGGCGGACGGCGTCCATGACGAGTCCGGACTCCTTGCCGGTCCCGGGGCGGCGGGTGACCAGGGCGGCGTCCGCGGCGGCGTACACGAGCCGCAGCACGGCGTCGCTGACGGGGCCGGGCACGGTGTGCACCCGCAGATCGGGCAGGGACCGCCATCGCTGCAGGACGGCTTCGTCGAGCAAGGAGCCGGTGACCACCAGGTGCAGGGGCTCCTTGAGCTGGTCCAGGGCAGTGTCGACGACGGTGACGTCCTTGTAGGGCCACCAGCCGCCGACCAGACAGACCACAGCCTCGGAGGCTGGAATGTCGAATGCGGCCCGGCCTCCTTCGCGCTCGGCGTCGCTGAGGCGGCGGCCGTCGTCGACCGCGAAGGCACCCACCACCGCGGGCAGGTCGGCGAAGGCCGCAGCGAACTGATCGCCGACGGCCTGGGTCGGGTACACGGCGACAACTTGTTGCTCGCCCCGGCGGGCGAGCCGGCCCAGCAGCCGCACGACGGCGTCCTCGGTAGTGACCGCCTCGTGGACGAACCGCAGGTGCGGCTGCCCGCCGAGGAGGGCGGCGGCCCCGTGCAGGGCCTCGCTCGCGGTCAGGATCACCACCGCGTCGGCGCCGGACTCCAGCCGCCGCGAGGACCGCAGGGCGGACGCCTCGGCCAGGCAGCGGGCGAGGAGGGTGATCTGGTGCGGCGCCCTCCGCAGACGGCGGGGCCAACGGCGCGAACGGAATACGCGCTGTCCGGCCGCGGAGAACCCCGCCGCCACCCGGGAAACGGCCAGCAGCACGGTCGCCGCCAGCCCGGCGGGTGCGGTCACCAGCCGAGCGCCCGCCTCACGCAAGGCACGTACCGCCTCGGTGGCAATCCCGTGCGGTGCGATGATGAGGCTGCCGGGCCGGGCCTGGGCGAGGGCCACCAGTGTGCGCTGGTGGTGCCCTCCCAGGCGGTTCGCGTACGGCTCGATCAGTACGAGCGGGCCGGTCATCCGGACACCGCCTGGTCCCCGTGGGCGGCGGTGAACCTCTCCCGCAGCCACGTGGGGTCGTTGAGGTGGTCGAACCGCTGCGGGTCACGCGCGGCCTGCCGGGCGAAGTCGACACCCTCCCGGGCCCCGGCGGCGGCGTAGGCGGCGAACTCGCCGCTGCGGCTGAGCGTCCACGCCTCGACTCGCCGCTGGGCGTCGCCGTCGGCCATGCCGTACTCGCTGCCGCGGGCGAGCATCGCGCACTCGCGGAAACCGGCCTTCCAGGCGTGGAAGGGGCTCTGGTTGAACCGTGTGATCCCGGCGGTGTGCTGGGCGAATTCGATCCGTCCGGGCAGGGCGGCGAGTACGTCCACGGCGTCGCCCATCTCCCGCAGAGCGCTGCGGCGGATCAGTTTCAGGCCGCCGTAGCCGTAGGTCAGGCCGTTGACCGGGTTGACCGCCTGCCACACCCGCATGGAGACACCCTCGTCCATCGGTGCGACGGCGGCCGGGTCGAAGTCGGTGTCGATGGCGAAGTCGCCGTCGGCAAGGAAGAACTGCTCGCGCTCGACGACCTCGGCGCACAGCCGGTAGGCCCGGCGCATCCCGTGGACCCCGTGCAGGCGCTTGACCGTGCCGCCGAGGGTGCGCTGGAGCCGGGAGTACAGGGAGTTGGCCATCGGCTCGTCGTAGGAGAGGAAGACGGCGTCGAAGCCGGTCACGAAATCGCCTCCAGGTAGCGGGCAGCGACCAGGGCGGGGGTGAAGTCGGCGGTGGAGGCGTGCGCCCGCTTGGCGTGCAGGGCGTGGAACTCGTCGTCCGTGGCGAGGCGTTCGGCCAGTGCGACGGCTTCGGCAGGGGTGGTGAAGCACAGCTCGGGCTCGATGTGTTCGGCGAGCCAGCCCAGGCGGGGCGAGATGACGGGCAGGCCCATGCCCTGGCAGTCGATGACGCTCATGGACCAGGGGCAGCCGTGCCTGAACGGGGCGATGCCGAAGCGGGCGCCGGCCAGCAGGTTCCTGTAGCGGATGCGGTCGCCACGGTCGGAGACGACCTGCACGTGCGGCAGCGCGGCGAGCTTCTCGCGCATCTTCTCGGGGCTGTCGTCCAGGCCCTTGCGCTCGGCCCGGCGCTGGCCGAACAGGTCCATGACCCGCAGCCGCACGGTGCCGGAGTCGCTGAGCTGGCGGGCCAGGTCCACGAACTGCTCGGTGCCGTAGTGCGCGTACAGCCGGTGGTTGTAGACGCCGATCGCGCCGCCCGCGTCGGTGGCGGACCGTACGGTGGCGGGGTCGCGGACCAGGCGCTCGTCACGCGGTGCGGGCACCACCCGCAGCCGGTCGCCCAGGTCCACCGTCATCCGGGCGGCAGCGGCCGACACCCAGGAGGCGGCCGCGGACGAGTGGACCATCACCCGGTCGCACGCGGCCAGGCCGGCGGCGAACGCCAGCAGCACCGGCCGCCCGAGTCCCGCGTCGTCCAGGGACGGGTCGAGCAGCATCTGCCCGCCGCCCGCGAACGAGAACGGCAGGTAGTGGCAGTACCCGGCCAGCAGCGCGTCCGACCGGGCCTCCAGTAGAGCCGTACGGATGGCCGGGGCCTCCTCGATCTGGTTGGCCACCACCACATCCGGCCTCTCCGTGCCGATCAGGGCCACCAACTCGTCGATGTCCGCCGAGAACCGGGCCCGGTACTTCGTCCCGGGCACCTTCGTCCGATGGAAACCGCAACGGGCATCCCCGGCGGCAGCCGGGGCCGCGACGGTCACCTCCGACCCGGCGTCCGCCAGGGACGGGGCCAGCAGATCCGCGAAGATCCACCCCGAATCCGCCGACAGCCGGTCGGGGTTGGAGATGTTGAGCAGGTACAGCACGCGCATGGTTGCGTCTCCTCTCTCATCCGCCCGGGAGTCGATCCGGGCCGCTGAGGGAAGGAAAACGGCGACGCGAGCCGTGACGGGATGATGAACTTGGATCACTCACGGTTCATTCATGCTCACCACCAAGTGACGCGGAGCGGGGCTTCGATGGACGCGCACAGCGAGGAGATCACCGTCGAGCAGGCGGCCGAGGGCTTCGCGGCCGAGGTGGCCCGGTGGCGGGAAGTACGCGGCATGTCCAAGCGGGCATTAGCGCTGGCCATGGGCTTCGACCCGTCCTACGTCAGCCACGTCGAGTCCGGCCGCCACAAGCCCACCGAGGAGTTCGCCCGCCTCGCCGACGAACACCTCAACGCC
>NZ_JBHUDX010000125.1:0-1157 GCF_042678285.1 Streptomyces caeni | reverse complement strand
GATCGGCCCCCACGGACGGGTCCAATTTGATTGTTAGTGCAATGATGGTCGTGGCGCCAGCGCGGGCGGCATCGCTGGTTGGGGTTGCAGGGCCGCCCGCGCGAATGCCGGGATGAAGACCTCCGGCGCCGGCGGCTTGTAGCCGAGCGATCCATGCGGACGCACGGTTTTGTAATGCCGACGCCAGCTTTCCACGATGATCCTGGCCTCTTTGAGCGTGTAGAAGATCTCGCCGTCGAGGAGTTCGTCGCGCAGGCGAGCATTGAAGCTCTCGATGTAGCCATTCTCCCATGGGCTTCCGGGTGCGATGTAGGCAGTCTTCGCCCCGACGGCGGTGATCCAGTCCTGCACGGCCGTGGCGATGAACTCCGGGCCGTTGTCGGAACGGATGTGCTCAGGCACGCCGCGCAGGATGAACAGGTCGGACAGGACGTCGATGACGTCGGTGGAGTTGAGCTTGCGATCGATGCGGATCGCCAGCGCCTCATGCGTGAACTCGTCGATCACGTTAAGCATGCGGTACTTCCTTCCGTCATGAGTGCGGTCCTCGACGAAGTCGTAGGACCAGACATGGTTGGGCCGCTCGGCGCGCAGGCGGATGCATGATCCGTCGGCGAGCCAGAGCCGGCCTTTCTTCGGTTGTTTGGCTGGAACCTTCAGCCCCTCTTGCCGCCAGATGCGCTCGACCCGCTTGTCGTTGACCACCCAGCCCATCTGGCTGCGCAGAAGCTCGGCGATCTTGCGATAGCCGTAGCGGCCATAGCGGCGGGCCAGTGCAACGATGTCCTCGGTCAGTTGCTGCTCGTCGTCCCGGCCGCGAGGAATACGCCGCTGCGTGGAGCGATGCTGCCCAAGCACGAGGCATACCCGGCGCTCCGACACGCGCTTCGGCAGAACCGAGCGAACATGGTCGATGCAGGCACGGCGACGCGAGGGGCTCAGAAGTTTCCCCGCGCAGCCTCCGTCAGGATCAGCTTGTCCAGCGTCAGATCGGCCACCGCCTTGCGAAGCCGTTCGTTCTCCTTCTGGAGATCCTTCAACTGCCGAAGCTGGTCACGGCTCATGCCGCCATATTGCTTGCGCCACCGGTAGAACGTCAGTTCGGAAACGCCGATCTGGCGAACGGCATCCGCCATCGCCATGCCTTGGCCGCGCAA